>CAXNFO010000141.1:0-5849 GCA_964201395.1 Limnohabitans sp. | reverse complement strand
TCATGCAAGCCGTGCGCGGGGACTTGTGGGCACACGGTCGACTTTTGCACCGCACCCAACGGCTGGCCTTTGTGGAAGCCACCATTTTTGACACATCGCGCGAGCGCTGTGCCCACGCCACTGGCACCTTTCGCTATGTGGCGCGCAAGCCCCCCGACGAGGGCCACACGCCCATCGCCACCGACTGACCACAGGAGACTCCCATGACCATCAACCACCAATGGCAATTGGTTCAACGACCCAGCGGCGAGGCCAGCACCGACAACTTTGCCATGGTCAGCGCCCCCATCCCCAGCCTGCTTGAAGGCCAGGTGCTGGTGCGCCACCATTACCTCAGCCTGGACCCGTATATGCGCGGCCGCATGAACGATGGCAAAAGCTATGCAGCCCCCCAGCCCCTCCACAGCGTGATGATTGGCGGCACCGTCGGCGAGGTGGTGGACAGCCGCCACGCCAAGTTTGCCCTTGGTGACCGCGTGGTTGGCATGGGTGGCTGGCAAGACTTCAGCGTGGTCGACGCGAACGAGCCTGGCTTGCTGCGCAAAGTGGACACCACCCATGTGCCCCTCAGCCATTACCTGGGCGCGGTGGGCATGCCGGGGGTCACCGCCTGGCACGGTTTGGTGCGCATCATCGAGCCCCAAGCCGGACAAACGGTGACGGTCAGCGCGGCCAGCGGCTCGGTGGGCAGTGCCGTTGGTGCATTGGCCAAAGCCCGGGGCTGCCGCGTGGTGGGCATCGCCGGTGGTGCGGACAAATGCCATTACGTCACCCAAGAACTCGGTTTTGATGCCTGCATCGATTACAAACAACACCCCGACTACATCTCTTTGTCCAAAGCCTTGAAGGCGGCTTGTCCGAACGGCATTGACGGCCATTTTGAAAATGCCGGGGGCAAGGTGCTGGACGCCGTCATGCTGCGCATGAACGCCTTTGGCCGCATCGCGGTGTGCGGCATGATCGCTGGCTACGATGGCAACCCCATCCCCATGGTCAACCCCTCACTCATTTTGGTGAGTCGACTCAAGGTGCAAGGCTTCATCGTCAGTGAGCATCCCGCCGATTGGCCCATCGCCCTCCAGGAGTTGGGTGCATTGGTGGGGAGCGGGAAATTCCGGCCACGTGAAACCGTTTCCATGGGTTTGGACAGCGCACCCCAGGCGTTTTTGGGTTTGCTCAAAGGTCAAAACTTTGGCAAACAATTGGTCAAGCTGGTTTAACCCCCGTGGCGATGCGCTTTGCACCCATCGCCCCCCGCCATTCGATCCACGCTGAAAGCCCCGCCACATGCCTGAATTGATCCTGCACCATTACCCGCTGTCACCCTTTGCCGAAAAAATCCGCTTGATCTTGGGCTTCAAGAAACTGCCCTGGCACAGCGTGTTCATTCCCAACATGATGCCCAAGCCCGACGTGGTGGCATTGACCGGTGGGCACCGGCGCACCCCTTTTTTACAAATTGGCTCGGACATTTATTGCGACACGGCTTTGATGGGCGATGTGCTCGAGCAACTCGCCCCCAACCCCAGCCTGTACCCGCCGGCGCAAAAAGGCGTGGTGCGCATCGTCGCCCAATGGGCCGACAGCCTGTTGTTTCCGGTGGCCATGGCCTACAACTTCAACCCAGAAGCCGCCAAAAGTTTTTTCGCCAACCAGGACCCCGCACATGTGCAAGCTTTTGTGGCTGATCGCACCGCCATGCGGGGTGGGGCGCCACGCATGCCTGCCCCTGATGCCGCCGCCATGTACAAAAGCCATTTGCGCCGCCTGTCACAAATGCTCGAAGGCCAGCCATTTTTGTTCGGTGCGCAAGCCTGCTTGGCCGATTTTTCAGCGGTCCATCCCCTGTGGTTCACCACCCAACAGGTGCCTGTGGCCGCCGACATTTTGAAGTCCACCCCCCATGTGCAGGATTGGGTGGCGCGCATGTTGGCCATTGGTCACGGCAACCACACCGCCATGACCGCATCGGACGCCATCGCTGTGGCCCGTTCGGCCAAGCCTGCCGCGCTGGACCCGGGCCAACATTTCCAAGACGAACACGGCATCCCATTGGGCAGCGACGTGGTGATCCAGGCCGAATCTTTTGGCACCGAACCGAGTGCGGGGCAGTTGGTGGCCGCCACCCGCACCCGCTACACCATTCGCCGCACCGACCCACGGGCAGGCACGGTGCATGTGCACTTTCCGCGCATTGGCTTTGTGTTGAAAGGGGCCGGCGCATGATCCAAGACTTTGCCGGCAAAACCGCGGTCATCACTGGCGCTGGTTCTGGTTTTGGCTTGGCCTTGGCCCGCCAGGGTGCGCAACTGGGCATGAAACTGGCCTTGGTGGACGTGCAAAAAGACGCCCTCGACGCCGTTTGCGCTGAACTGCAGGCCACCGGTACCGCGGTGATGGCACGCCGCGTGGATGTGTCCGATGGCGGGCAAATGCAGGCCCTGGCCAACGATGTGGGGGCCCAATGGGGTGCGCCGCATTTGGTGTTCAACAACGCTGGTGTGGCCGCCGGTGGATTGGTGTGGGAGAACACCGAGGCCGATTGGGATTGGGTGCTGGGCGTCAACCTCAAAGGGGTGGTGCATGGCGTGCGTTTGTTCACCCCCATGATGCTACAAGCCGCCAAGGCCGACCCAAGTTGGCGCGGTCACCTGGTCAACACCGCCAGCATGGCCGGTTTGCTCACCCCACCCAACATGGGCATTTACAACGTCAGCAAACACGCGGTGGTGGCCCTGACCGAAACCTTGTACCAAGACTTGCAATTGGTCACCACCCAGATCAGCGCCAGCGTGCTGTGCCCCTATTTTGTGCCCACCGGCATCAGCCTGAGTCAGCGCAATCGCCCCGCCCATTTGCCCCCAGAAGACATGACCCCCAGCCAACGCATTGGCCAAGCCATGAGTGAAAAAGCGGTGGGCAGCGGCAAGGTCAGTGCCGCAGACGTGGCGCAAATGGTGTTTGATGCAGTGGCCGCAGACCACTTCTATATCTACAGCCACCCCAAGGCCTTGGGCAATGTGCGTTTGCGAGTGGACGCCATCCTGAACGGCGACAACCCACCCGATCCGTTTGCCGAACGCCCAGACATTGGCACCCAACTGCGGCAAGCCTTGCAAGGGTGAAGCCGGGCCCCCAGCGGTGTGGCACACTTCGCCGCTTTGCGCGCGCGACAGGGACGATGAAACAAATTTTGAACCAATTGGCCGCCGACATTCAGGCCCGGCCAGAGCAAATCAGCGCGGCGGTGGCACTGCTCGATGAAGGCGCCACCGTCCCCTTCATCGCCCGCTACCGCAAAGAGGTCACCGGGGGTTTGGACGACATCCAGTTGCGCGAACTGGCCCAGCGCCTGGACTACCTGCGCGAGTTGGCACAACGGCGCGACGTGATCCGCAAAGCCATTGCCGAGCAAGGCAAGCTCACCCCCGCATTGGATGCGGCCATCGAATTGGCCCTCACCAAGCAAGCGCTCGAAGACCTGTACCTGCCCTACAAACTCAAGCGCCGCACCAAAGGCCAAATGGCGCGTGAGGCCGGTCTCGAGCCCTTGGCCGATGCTTTGTGGGCCGACCCTCAACTGGATCCGGCGCTTCAAGCCCAAGCCCATGTGCGACCCGCAGGCACGCCTGAAGGCACCGACTTTTCCAGCGTGGCAGCGGTGCTCGATGGGGTGCGCGACTTGCTGAGCGAACGCTGGGCGGAAAACCCCGCACTGGTGCAAACCATGCGCGAATGGTTGTGGGACGAGGGCTTGCTGCGCAGCCAATTGGCGGCGGGCAAAGACGAGCAAAACCCCGATGTGGCCAAGTTCCGCGACTATTTTGAATACGACGAGCCCATCAACCGCGTGCCATCGCACCGTGCTTTGGCGGTGTTTCGGGGTCGGGGCCTGGAAATCCTCGATGCCAAATTGTTGCAACCGCTTGAACCGGAGCCTGGTCAACCCAGCTTGGCCGAAGGCAAACTGGCCGGGTTGCTCGGCTGGAGCCATTCGGGGCGGGCTGCTGACGACTTGCTGCGCAAGTGTGTGGCCTGGACCTGGCGCGTCAAGCTCAGCATGTCCATTGAACGCGACTTGTTCACCCGCTTGCGCGAGCAATCGGAAAAGGTGGCGATCAAGGTGTTTGCCGACAACCTGCGTGATTTGTTGCTGGCCGCACCCGCGGGGCCGCGGGTGGTGATGGGCCTGGACCCGGGCATTCGCACCGGCGTCAAAGTGGCGGTGGTCGACGCGACCGGCAAGCTGGTGGAAACCGCCACCGTTTACCCCCATGAGCCGCGCAAAGATTGGGATGGGTCGCTCTATGCTTTGGCCAAGCTGTGTGAAAAACACGTTGTCAACCTCATCGCCATTGGCAACGGCACGGCCAGCCGCGAAACCGACAAACTGGCGGGCGAACTCATCAAGCTCATGGCCAAACACGACGCGTCCAAGCCCATGGCCAAGGTGGTGGTCAGTGAAGCCGGTGCCTCTGTTTACAGCGCCAGCGAATACGCCAGCGCCGAAATGCCCGATGTGGATGTCAGCCTGCGCGGTGCGGCCAGCATTGCACGGCGCGTGCAAGACCCGCTGGCTGAACTGGTCAAGATCGATCCCAAGTCCATTGGCGTGGGCCAATACCAACACGACGTGAACCAAACCGAACTGGCGCGCAGCTTGGACAGCGTGGTCGAGGACTGCGTCAACGCCGTTGGCGTGGACCTCAACACCGCCAGTGTGCCGCTGCTCACCCGGGTGTCTGGCCTGAGCCCCACCACGGCCAAAGCGGTGGTGCGTTGGCGCGAAGCCAATGGGGCCTTTGCCAACCGCCAGCAATTGCTCAAAGTCAGTGGTTTGGGCGCCAAAACCTTCGAGCAAAGCGCAGGTTTTTTGCGCATCCGAGGGGGTGACAACCCGCTGGACATGACATCGGTACACCCCGAAACCTACCCAGTGGTGGAGCGCATCATGGCCCAAACGGGCAAACCCATCGCCGAGTTGATGGGCCGCGCCGACATGCTCAAAACCCTGAAGCCCGAGCTGTTTGCCAACGACACCGTGGGTGTCATCACCGTCAAAGACATTTTGGTCGAGCTGGAAAAACCCGGCCGCGACCCCCGGCCCGATTTCAAAGTGGCTCAACTCCAAGAGGGCGTGGAAGACCTCAAAGACTTGAAAGTGGGCATGGTGCTGGAAGGCACCGTCAGCAACGTGGCCGCATTTGGGGCCTTTGTCGACCTGGGCGTGCACCAAGACGGTTTGATCCACGTCAGTCAGTTGAGCCACAAGTTCATCACCGATGCGCGCGAAGTGGTCAAAACCGGTGACATCATCAAAGTCAAGGTGTTGGAAGTGGACGTAGCGCGCAAGCGCATCAGCCTCAGCATGAAGCCCGACGCAGCCCCCGCGCGCAAAGACGCCCCCCATGACAACCGATATGAGCACGCGGGCCGCGACCAGCGCCCCCGCACGGGTAGCGGGTACAAGCCAACTGCGCCGGCACCCGCTGGCTCGGCCATGGCTTCGGCCTTTGCCAAGTTGCAAGGTTTGAAGAAATAAACCCGCCAGCTGCGTTTTGAAAGCCCTGGACATTTTTGCTGGCCCCCGCGCGCTGGCCCACATCAAAGCGCAAGGTTTGGCACCTTCGCACATCGCCGTCATCCCGGGTGCGGCGGGCGGCCCCAAGGGTTTGATCTTGGGGCCCATCGATCGGTTTTTGTGGGGCCAGTGGCTGCCCCAAAGCCAGCAAACCATTGATTTGGTGGGGGCGTCAATTGGGGCCTGGCGCATGGCCACCGCCTGTTTGAACCAGCCCGTGCAAGCCTTTGAGCGGCTGGAACACGATTACATCCACCAGCACTATGCA
>CAXNFO010000140.1:0-5859 GCA_964201395.1 Limnohabitans sp. | reverse complement strand
GGCGGGGTCAGGCCGTAGCCATCCACCACCCGGTCGGGCACCACAAAGTCCAACCGTTGGGCGCCCAGCATGCGCAATCCCCGCAAGGCCACGGCGCAGGCGGTGGCCCCATCGCAGTCGTAATCGGCCACGATGCACAAGGCGGCTTGGCGCGCAATCGCGTCGGCCAATAACACGGCGGCCTCTTGAACGCCTTTGAGGTTTTGCAGCGGCAACAGGTGTGCCAGGTCGGGGTCGAGGTCTTGCGGCCCATGCACGCCACGGGCCGCAAACAAGCGCGCCAACAAGGGATGCACGCCGGCTTGTTCCAGCGCCCACAGGCTGCGGGGGGGAATATCGCGTTGAGTGAATTTCATCGGTCCAATAAAGCCTGTTGCAAAGTGGGGGCCCGCCATGCGCGCCACCAGGAAGGCCAAACAGAGGCCTCAGATTGGACCACGCAGGCATGGCGCGTGCAGCACAAAACCAGTTGAGCGAGAGGCGCAGTCGCCAAAGGCGCCAGCAGTTCGGCGTCCAGCGCATGCCACGCATCGACCCAGGCCGCCACATGACGCATTTGGGCGGCTTGGTGCAAGCGCTGCACCGCAGGGTGATGCCATCCGGGCTGGGGCCACGCGCCATCGCCATTCACGGACTGCGTCACTGGGGTGCCATGGGACGGCGACATGGCTGCGGTCTTGGCATCCGCATGGGCGGCAGGGGCCAAGTGGCCACCCTGAACATGGGCAGCGACCAAATCCCCAGTGCCACTGATCCAAAAGGAATTGATGGCAGTCTGGCGCGATTCATTGCAGGCATGGGTGTAGAACAACATTTGCATTTCGTTTTGCAAGCGGCGCAAGTGCTGGGCGGCTTCGCTGGGCTGGCTGAGGCCAGCACCGACCCACCAATCCTCGACCGCATGGCCCACCACCCGGTCCAGGCTGGCGGTGGGCAGGCCGCGAAACAATTCGGAGGCCGCCAACCACTGGCCTGGGCCATCGGGGTGCAACTGGATGCCGTCTTGTTCGCAATAGGTTTGCATGGCCAGGCGCAAGCCATCACTTTCGGCGTCGGTCACGCCCAAACGCGCTGGCGACGCCATGGTGATCTGGCCTTGGGCCACATGCCAATGGCACAGGGTGAACACCGCCCAGGCCTGTTCGCCCGCGGTGTCCAAGCCCAAGGCCTGGGCGCGCATGGCTGCCCAAGGCAATAAGCCGTCTGTGGGCGTCCAACCCCAGGCTTGGGCCTGGGCCCATTCATGAATCGTGCTCAAGCGCTGGGCGGGGTGCTCGGGGCTGCGCTGCACCCGCGAGCGCGCCAGCAAAGCAGACAAATGCGGCAAGCGCAGCGCGGCCAAGGCCTGGACAAAAGCACTGTCCTCGGGGTCCACCAGGGCAGCAGGAATCACGATGGCATGGGGCGTTGGCACAGGGCGCATTGTGCAAGATGACACAATCCACACCCATGTCGCGCCCCAACCCCTCATTCATTCCGTACGAGCTGGTGCTGGGTTGGCGCTACACCCGCGCCGGGCGCGCCACCCGGCGCAACGGGTTTATCTCCTTCATCTCTGGGGTGTCGATGCTGGGCATCTCGCTGGGGGTGGCCGCGCTGATCATCGTGTTGAGCGTGATGAACGGCTTTCAAAAAGAGGTGCGCGACCGCATGCTCGGGGTGGTGTCGCACATCGAGGTGTATGCCCCCGATGGCGGCGCCCTGCCCGATGCGGCGACCACCTTGGCCCAGGCCTTGACGCACCCCGAGGTGGTGGCCGGTGCCCCGTTTGTGGCGGCCCAAGCCCTGATCGCCCGTGGCGAAGACATGAAAGGCGCGGTGGTGCGTGGCATCGACCCGGCGCTGGACGGTGCGGTCACCGACCTGAGCCTGCAACTGAGCCCCGCGGTGCGCGAACAACTGCAAGCCGGCCGCTTCGGGGTGGTGCTGGGCAGCGAGTTGGCGCGCAGCCTGGGGGTGCGGGTGGGCGAACCAGTGACGGTGATCGCGCCGGGTGGGCAAATCACCCCAGCTGGGGTGCTGCCAAGGCTCAAACAAATGGACGTGGTGGGTGTGTTCGATTCGGGCCACTACGAATACGATGCCAACATGGCCTTGCTGCACCTGGCCGACGCCCAAACCTTGTTTCGACTGGAAGGGCCCAGCGGCGTGCGCTTGAAGCTGCGCGATTTGCACCGCGCGCGCCAAGTCGCCGACGAGTTGATGCCCATGCTCCCCGGCCTGTGGGTGCGCGACTGGACGCGGCAAAACCGCACCTGGTTTGCCGCGGTGCAGGTGGAAAAACGCATGATGTTCATCATCCTCACCCTGATCGTGGCGGTGGCCGCGTTCAATTTGGTCAGCACCTTGGTGATGTTGGTCACCGACAAACGCGCCGATATCGCCATCTTGCGCACCCTGGGGGCCAGCCCGGGCAGCATCATGGCCATCTTCATGGTGCAAGGCGCCTTGGTGGGGGTGGTCGGCACCCTGCTCGGCCTGGGCCTGGGCCTGGGCGTGGCCTTCAACATCGATGTGATCGTGCCCGCCATTGAAAACGCCTTGGGTGCGAGTTTTTTGCCGCGCGATATTTACCTCATCAGCCGCATGCCCAGCGACCCGCAAAGCGCCGACATTTGGCCCATTGCCCTGATCTCGCTGGGTCTGTCCTTTGTGGCCACCGTCTACCCCAGCTGGCGCGCCAGCCGCATCCAACCTGCCGAGGCTTTGCGCTATGAATAAAGCCCCAGCCAGCCAAGCCGTGGTCCAAGCGCGGGGCGTGGGCAAGCGCTTTCGCCAAGGCCCTTTGGATGTGACGGTGCTGCGCGAAGTGGATCTGCAGGTGCAAGCCGGCGACACGCTGGCCATCGTCGGCGCATCGGGTTCGGGCAAAAGCACCTTGCTGCACCTGTTGGGCGGTTTGGACACCCCCACCCAAGGCGAGGTTCATTTGATGGGACAGGCCTTGGCGCCAATGAACGCCGCCGCCATCGGTCGACTGCGCAATGCGCACCTGGGGTTTGTCTATCAGTTTCACCACCTGTTGCCCGAGTTCAGCGCCCTGGACAACGTGGCCATGCCGCTGTGGATCCGGCGCATGGACCGCCACCAAGCTGCCGAACAAGCCCGGCAGTTGTTGGCCCAAGTGGGTTTGGCCGAGCGCGCCGAGCACCGCCCGGCAGAGTTGTCTGGCGGTGAGCGCCAGCGCGTGGCCCTGGCCCGCGCCATGGTGACGCGCCCCGCCTGCATCTTGGCCGATGAGCCCACCGGCAACTTAGACCAGCACACGGCCGATGGTGTTTTTGGCTTGCTGCTGGAACTGGCCCAGGTGCACGGCAGCGCGGTGGTGGTGGTGACCCATGACCTGCGACTGGCCAAGCGCTGTTCGCGGCAATTGGCTTTGGTGGCGGGTCAACTCAGCGCTTGATGCCCGATGGCCATGGCCCTGGCAAGATGCCCTGGGCCATGGCCAATGAATTCTGGGTGTTAAGCCATGCCTCTGAGGCGATGGCTGACTTGCCGGGCGCTTTTCAGCGAAACGCCGTGCCCACAAAGGCTCGTGGGGCCTGTTGCTCTCCCCAATAGAGTTGGGCCTGGATCTGGCCACTGCCCGTCCACATTTGCACATAGCCGATGGAGCGACCGTCGACCGACAGCTCCATGCGATCGGCCACCCGTTTGGCCAGGCCACGCAACACCTGGGGGCTGGCATTGGGGTCGCTGAGGCTACCGGACTTGGACTCGCTGACTTGCATCTCAAACCGGTTGCCGCTCAAAAAAACCAGCTCGATGGCGGTTTTGCTGTCTTGCGCATGCAGCAAAAGTTTTTGAATGTCTTGGCCCCACAATGGCAAAGCCATCAGCCCCAAAATGGTGGCAAAGACGCGGGTGGTAATGGTTTTTAGCATTATCTTTATCAATAATTAAAAACGATCATACTTTATTTTTTTGACATTGATATGACCCCATGGATCGACACCCACTGCCACCTGGACGCGCCTGAGTTTGCGGTCGATCTGCGGGCGGTGCGGGCGCGGGCACGCCAAGCCGGGGTGGGTTTGTGCGTGTGGCCCGCCGTGCGGACTGCCGATTTCAGCCGGGTGCGGGCTCTGGCCACGGCGCATGGCGATGCGTATGCCCTGGGCATTCACCCTTTGTTCACCCCGCAGGCCCAAGAGGCGGATTTGCTCGCCTTGGACCAAGCCCTGACCGAGGCACGGGATGACCCGCATTTGGTGGCGGTGGGAGAAATCGGTCTGGATGGATTTGTCCCCGGCTTGGACATGGCGCGCCAGCAGCATTTCTACCGCGCCCAACTGGCGCTGGCGCAGCGCCACGGTTTGCCGGTGCTGTTGCATGTGCGCCGCTCGGCCGACGCGTTGCTCAGCGGCCTGCGCCAATGCCCGGTGGTGGGTGGCCTGGCCCATGCCTTCAATGGAAGTCGACAACAGGCAGATCAATTCATGGCGATGGGCTTCAAACTGGGTTTTGGTGGCGCACTGACTTTCGATCGCGCCCTGCAACTGCGCCGCTTGGCCAGAGAGTTGCCCCTCAACGCTTTGGTGTTGGAAACCGACGCCCCCGACATCCCACCGCGCTGGCTGTACCGCACCCAGGCCGAGCGGGCACAAGGGGCGGTGATGGGGCGCAACGAACCGGCCGAGTTGGTGCGCATCGCCCAATGCCTGGCCGATGTGCGCGGCATGCCATGGGCTGATTTGGCCCATGCCAGCACCGCGAACGCCATGCAAGCCCTGCCCAAATTGGGCCCGCTTTGGGCGCGCTCAACACAAATACAGACCCCGGCCTAAAATCAATCCGTGATTAACCTCAACGCCGACCTGCACTGCCACTCTGTCATGTCAGATGGCACCCTCACGCCCGAGGCGCTGGCCGAGCGCGCGGCAGCCAATGGCGTCAACCTGTGGTCGCTGACCGATCACGATGAAATCGCCGGTCAAGCACGGGCCTTGGCGGCCGCCAAATCTGCCGGTATGCAATACCTCACAGGGACCGAAATTTCGGTCTCGTTTGCTGGAAAAACCGTGCACATTGTCGGCCTGGGCTTTGACGCCCACGACCCGCGCATGGCCCAAGGTCTGCTGAAAACCCGTGGCGGTCGCGAACAACGCGCCCAAGAAATGGCCGATCAACTCGCCGCCGTGGGCATCCCTGGCTGCTTTGAGGGGGCCTTGCGCTTTGTCGGCAACCCCGAGCTGATATCGCGCACCCACTTTGCGCGCCATTTGGTCGAGACCGGGGTCTGCAGCGACACCCATGAGGTGTTTCGCAACTACCTCACCGAAGGCAAGCCAGGATTTGTGCCGCACCGCTGGGCCAGTTTGCGCGAAGCGGTGCAATGGATCACCGAATGCGCCGGGGTGGCGGTGATTGCCCATCCAGCCCGCTATAAATTCACTGCCAACGAAGAGTACGCCTTGTTCTCCGAATTCAAAACCCATGGCGGGGTGGGGGTGGAGGTGGTCACCGGCAGCCATACTGCGCACGAGGCCACGGTGTATGCCCAAGTGGCGCAAGAGTTTGGCTTGGCGGCGTCGCGCGGCAGTGACTTTCACAGCCCGCACGAGAGCCGCATCGATTTGGGCCTGCTGCCAGACCTGCCCAAAGGTTTGAAACCGGTTTGGGAATTGGTCGAGCACCGCATCCAATGAGGCGTGCGCCTCAGCGCCCATGAACCCCAGCCGAACCTGGGCCGGCATTGGCTACTTGGTTTTGTCGATGATTTGCTTTGCCGTGCTGGACGCGATCATCAAGCACCTGGTGAACCTGTTGCCCATGGTCATGGTGCTGTGGTTTCGCTACGTGGTGCAAGCCGTCTCGACCAGCCTGACGCTGTGGCCGCGCCAAGGCCGCAGCTTG
>CAXNFO010000139.1:0-5891 GCA_964201395.1 Limnohabitans sp. | reverse complement strand
CCTCTTCGGTGAACATCGCAAACGGTCGCACCCACAAACCACGCTCTCCGTATTCGGCGCGGTACAGCACCAAAGGCTCCAAGGTTTCACTGTGGCGCACCATACCCAGCACTTCATAGCGCAGGCCTTTGTAGTGCATGTAGGGGCCCAGGGGCAGGGTGGGCAGGGGAGAGAGGTCGGTGTCGGACATGGGCGAGAGCATAAAGCTTTGCGCCCGACATACCGTGGCATGAGGATTTGGTCGATCAGGCTCGATAATGCACCATGCACCCCAAAGCCCTGATGGACGCCTGCACCGAATTGGTTCGCCAGGTTTTGAAGTTCGACCACTCCGCTGACGCGGTGGTGTCCCAATTTTTCAAGCAACACCGCAAGTCTTTGGGCTTGGGGCCGCGTGAGCGCACCGCATTGTCGGGTGCGGTTTACAGCGTGTTGCGCCACAAGTTGCTGTTTGACCATTTGTCGCCTTCGGGCAGCGGCCCCAAAGAGCGGCGCATGGCCATCTTGGGGTTTGCTCATCACCAAGACCAGTTGGCCCACAGCCCGCAGCCAGGACAAGGCCAGGGCGCCAGGGATTTTTTGCGCAGCGCCCTGAGCGAGCCTGAAAAAAAGTGGCTGGAGCAATGCGACGCGGTGGACCGTCAAGCCTTGCTCGACCGACATCGGCACAATTTGCCCGAGTGGCTGGTGGCGTCCCTCAAGGCCCAATTGGGCGATGATTTTTGGGCGTATGTGGCGGCTTTGAATCGACCGCAAGGCATGGATTTGCGGGTCAACGCTTTGGGCCACAAGCGCTCAGAGGTGCAGGCCCAGTTGAAAAAAGAACGCATCGCCAGCGAACCCACGCCGTTTTCGCCCTGGGGCTTGCGCTTGCTGGACAAACCCAACTTGAGCGATAGCGCCGCCTTCAGCCAAGGCGCTGTGGAGGTGCAAGACGAAGGTTCGCAATTGTTGGCCTTGTTGGTGGACGCCAAGCGCGGTGAGATGGTGGTTGATTTTTGTGCAGGCGGTGGCGGCAAAACCCTGGCCTTGGGCGCGGCCATGCGCAACACCGGCCGCTTGTATGCCATGGACACATCGGCGCACCGTTTGGAGGGGCTCAAGCCCCGCTTGGCGCGCAGTGGCTTGTCCAATGTGCATCCGTTGGCCATTGCCCATGAGCGCGATGACCGCATCAAACGCCTGAGCGGCAAGATCGATCGGGTGCTGGTGGACGCCCCTTGCTCAGGCCTGGGCACCTTGCGCCGCAGCCCCGACTTGAAGTGGCGCCAGTCGCCCGAGGGGGTGCAGGCCATGTCCGTGCAGCAAAACGCCATATTGGACAGTGCGGCCCGTTTGCTCAAACCCGGTGGCCGTTTGGTGTACGCGACGTGCAGCACCATGCTGGAAGAAAACGAAGCTGTGGCCCAGGCTTTCAGCCAACGTCACCCGCAGTGGGTTCCCCTGTCGGTCAAGGATGCCCTGACGGAACTCAAAGTGGACCAGGCTGCCCAATTGTGTGGCGATGACGGCATGTATTTGCGCATGTGGCCCCACCGGCATGGCACGGATGGTTTTTTTGCCGCCGTTTGGTGCGCGCCTTAAAATCAATGACCATGAACCTTGACCGGGTTTGAAAGGAATCGCGATGTGGATCACTGACTCTCCCTTCATCACCGCCATGCTGCATTGGCTGGCCTACGGCGTGTGGGATTTGACAGCCTGGCAACTGCTGTGGGTGACTTTGGGCCTGACCCACATCACCATTGCTGCGGTCACGATTTATTTGCACCGCCACCAAGCGCACCGCTCGATGGACTTGCACCCCGTGCCCGCCCACTTCTTTCGACTCTGGCTTTGGCTCACCACCGGCATGCAAACCAAAGCTTGGGCGGCCATCCATCGCAAGCACCACGCCAAATGTGAAACCCCAGAAGACCCCCACAGCCCGCAAACCCGAGGCATCCGCACGGTGTTTTGGCAAGGCGCCGAGTTGTACCGTGCCGAGGCCCGCAACACCGAAACCCTGAGCAAATATGGCCACGGAACGCCCAACGACTGGGTGGAAAACTGGGTGTATTCGCGCTTTCCCTGGCAAGGTCTGGGCGTGATGTTGGTCATCAATGTGGCTTTGTTTGGCGTGGTGGGCCTGAGCATTTGGGCGGTGCAAATGATGTGGATCCCTGTCACCGCTGCGGGCATCATCAATGGCATTGGCCATTACTGGGGTTATCGCAATTTCGAAGCGCCTGACGCCAGCACCAATATTTCACCCTGGGGCATCTTGATCGGTGGCGAGGAGTTGCACAACAACCACCACACCTACCCCACCTCGGCCAAGTTGTCGGTCAAGCCCTATGAGTTCGACATCGGCTGGTTGTACATCCGCGTGCTCGAAACCCTGGGTTTGGCCCATGTCAAGAAAACGCCGCCCAAGCTGCAATGGGGCGATATTCAGCCCGTGGCCGATGAAAAAACCTTGGAGGCATTGATCGTCAACCGCTACGAGGTCATGGCCGGATATGCCCGCGAACTTCAGCGCGCGGTGGCCCAAGAGATTGCCCGTTTGCCCCAGCAACCCGCCGACTCGGTGTTGAAAGTGGCGCGCCGCTGGATGCACCGCGACGCTGACAAGGTGCCCAGTTGGGCCAGCCAGAGCTTGGAGCAGGCGCGGGCTGTGCTGCCCGATGCCGACACCATGGTGCGCATGCGCGAAGAATTGCGCCAACTGTGGCTGAGCACCCACCGCTCGCGCGATCAGCTGGCCAGCGACTTGCAAGCCTGGTGCCGCAAAGCCGAGGACAGTGGCGTGGCGGCTTTGCAAGAGTTTTCGCTGCGCTTGCGCATGGCCCGCCTCTGAAGGACGGTTTGCCCAAGGCTGAACCGGGCTCAGGAAAAAAGCCTATGGGCTTTCAGACATGCACCTGATGCCGACCGACCATGAAAAAACCGCTCCAAGGAGCGGTTTTTTCTTTGGACGCCAGGCTGAATCACTTCAGCTTGGTTTCTTTGTACTCGACATGCTTGCGGGCTTTGGGATCAAATTTCATGATCGTCATTTTCTCGGGCATGGTTTTCTTGTTCTTGCTGGTGGTGTAGAAATGACCGGTACCTGCCGAAGATTCAAGCTTGATTTTTTCGCGTCCGCCTTTGGAAGCCATGGTGAAATCCTTTCAGTCTGTGATGGATGGCGTTCAACCCCATTGGGTGAAGGCCAGGGATGTGGGGTTAATCAGGCTTGACCGCGGGCACGCAAATCTGCGAGAACCACTTCAATGCCTTTTTTGTCGATCAAGCGCAATGCGGCATTGGACACGCGCAAACGCACCCAGCGGTTTTCGGTTTCGACCCAAAAACGGCGGTACTGCAGATTGGGCAGAAAACGGCGTTTGGTTTTGTTGTTGGCGTGGGAGACATTGTTTCCCACCATCGGGCCTTTGCCCGTGACTTCACATACGCGTGCCATGTGGACACTCCATTTAAACGGCCTGCAAGGGTGCTGCAAGCCTGACCTCGCCAAAAGGGGGCGGTATCCCTGTGCCACACCGATTGGCGCAGCACTTATCCCCTGTACGGAGATAAGCCGAAGATTATAGCCCGAAATAACCCGCTGGCCCCTGGGCTTGGGCATACGCGCAACCTGAGCTTCCCAAGCCTGAGGCAAAGCGGGTCCTAACTTGGGACTTGGGTCAAGGCAGAGAACAAACGGGGCAATGGGCTGCAGCGGAACCAGAAAGGCACGAGGTTCAGCTGGCTTGCTCCAAAAACCGCTGGGCGTCCAAGGCGGCCATGCAGCCGGTGCCCGCGCTGGTGATGGCTTGGCGGTACACATGGTCTTGCACGTCGCCGGCCGCAAACACGCCAGGCACGCTGGTCATGGTCGCCATGCCTTGCAAGCCACTTTGGGTAATGATGTAGCCGTCCTTCATGTCCAGCTGGCCTTTGAAAATATCGGTGTTGGGCTGGTGGCCAATGGCAATGAAGCAGCCTTGCAAGGCCAGGTCGCGGGTGCTGTGGTCGGCGGTGCTTTTGAGGCGCACGCCGGTCACACCGCTGGCGTCGCCCAGCACTTCGTCCAACACGCTGTGCGTTTGCAGCACGATCTTGCCGCTGCTGACCTTGTCCATCAGCTTGTCGATCATGATCGCTTCAGCTTTGAACTTGTCGCGGCGGTGCACCAAATGCACTTGGCTGGCGATGTTGGACAGGTACAAGGCCTCTTCCACCGCCGTGTTGCCGCCGCCGACCACACACACGGCTTGTTCACGGTAAAAGAAGCCGTCACAGGTGGCGCAGCCGGAGACGCCCCGGCCCATGAAGGCTTGCTCTGAAGGCAGGCCCAGGTATTTGGCCGATGCGCCGGTGGCGATGATCAAGGTGTCGCATGTGTAGGTGCCGCTGTCGCCTTTGAGGGTGAAAGGGCGTTTGGAAAAATCAACCTGGTTGATGTGGTCAAACACAATCTCGGTATTGAAGCGCTGCGCATGCTCCAAAAAGCGTTGCATCAGGTCGGGGCCTTGAACGCCGTGCACGTCGGCAGGCCAGTTATCGACCTCGGTGGTGGTCATCAACTGGCCGCCTTGGGCCATGCCGGTGATCAACAAAGGTTTGAGATTGGCGCGGGCGGCGTAAACGGCGGCGGTGTAACCGGCCGGTCCAGAGCCGAGGATGAGGACTTGTGCGTGGGTGGTCATGGAGGCCTTGTATAAGTGGGTCGCCGGTCAGGGCGGCAAGCGGCATTGTAAGAAGGGTGGGTTTTCCCGAATTTTGGCGGGCTTTCCACCCCCTGGCTGGGGTAAGCTTGCGGTTTTAGACATGACGTACTCCCTCAATACCTTGAACGCAGACCGCGATGCCGGGCCCGAGCCCACGGGCTGGCGCCGTTTTGCCCAAGAAATGGCCTTGACCGCTGGGTTTTTGTTCCTGGCGTTTTGGCTTTTGGCCTTGATTTCCCATCACCCCGGCGATTCGGCCTGGACCACCTCTGGTGCAGGGGCGGTGACCCGCAATGCCGCTGGCCGCTTGGGCGCCCTGATCAGCGACATCGGGTTTTTCATGCTCGGCTATTCAATTTGGTGGTCGTATGGCGCGGCCTTGTCAGTATGGGTCAGGGCTTTGCTGCAACGCTTGCGCAATGAAGGCGCGACCGTGGCCGATGTGCCCTGGCGCCACACCAAATCGGCTTTTTGGAGCGGTTTGGCCATGCTGCTGCTGTCGAGTGCCGCATTGGAGTGGAGCCGTTTGTACCGCTTTGAAGACCAACTCGCGGGCAGCATCAGCGGTGGCGTGGTGGGCTACTTCATCGGCCCGGTGAGCGAGCATTGGCTGGGATTCAACGGGGCGGGCTTGGTGTTCATTGCCCTGATGCTGGTGGGTGCCTCATGGGTGTTTCGCTTCTCTTGGGTGCAGGTCGCGCAGGACATTGGCGCGGCCATTGATGGCTTTGTGGCTTCTTGGCGCGAAAAGCGAGAGCTGGCCCAAGACCTGGCCATAGGCCAAGCGGCGGCCCGTGAACGCGATGAAATCATCACCGAATCTCGCCCCGACATGGATGAACCCACGGCGCCGGCGGTGAACATTGAAGCCGTGATGTTGGATGTGCCCAAAAGCACCCGTGTGGCCAAAGAGCGTCAGCGCCCCTTGTTCCAAGAGATGCCCGACAGCCATTTGCCTCAGGTGGACTTGCTCGACGGCGCACTGACCCGCCAAGACACGGTATCTAGCGAAACCATGGAGATGACCAGCCGCATGATCGAAAAGCGGTTGAAAGACTTTGGGGTTGAGGTGCGCGTGGTCGCTGCAGCACCAGGCCCAGTGATCACGCGTTACGAAATCGAACCGGCCACCGGCGTCAAAGGCTCGCAAGTGGTGGGTTTGGCCAAAGACCTGGCCCGCTCGCTGAGCCTGGTGTC
>CAXNFO010000138.1:0-5895 GCA_964201395.1 Limnohabitans sp. | reverse complement strand
GGGTGCCGGCCATGGTGCCGTGGCGCTCCAACGATGAAGGCTGGGTGACCGAGGATGTGTTGCAGTGGTATGGCCGCTTTGCGCGCGGTCGACCGGGCGCCATCGTGATCGAAGCCACCGGCATCCGCGATGTGCCCAGCGGCCCGTTGCTGCGCATTGGTCATGACCGCTACATCGAAGGCTTGCAACATTTGGTGCAAACCATCCACCGCGAAAGCCAGGGCCAGACCCGTGCGTTGATCCAAATCATTGACTTTCTCAACATCCGCCGCCGCCCTGAGCCGGCCAAATTTTTTGAGCGCTTCTTGCGCATCACGCCGCGTTTGCGCCAAGCCCTGGGGGCGCAAGACTGGAGCGAGGCGGCAGTGCGTGAACACCTGACCCAGATGGACCCGCAGCAATGGCCCGAGGTGTTGGATGCGCGGGAATGGGAGGCGCTGCAAATGGGTGCGCGTGAGCGCGTCACCGACACAGAATGGCCGCATATCCAAGAGCTGCCACAGGTGTTGCCCGGTTTGTTTGCCGCGGCTGCAGGGCGCGCCCAGCAAGCCGGTTTTGACGGGGTGGAGTTGCACTACGCCCATGCCTACACCATGGCCTCTTTTTTATCTGCCACCAATGTGCGCACCGACGGTTATGGCGGATCGCGCCATCAGCGCATTCGCTTGCCGCTGGAGGTCTATGCCGCGGTGCGCCAAACCGTTGGCCCCCAGTATGTGGTGGGGTGCCGCTATTTGGCCGAGGAATGCATCGACGGGGGCCACACCTTGGACGATGCCGTTTGGTATGGCGAGCAGTTTGCGCGTGCGGGCATGGACTTCATCTCCACCTCACGCGGTGGCAAATTTGATGATGCCAAGCAGCCCGGCGTGGGGTCCAGCGCCTACCCTTACACCGGGCGCAGTGGCTACGAATGCATGCCCCAGTATTTGTCCGACGAGCAAGGGCCTTTTGGCCGCAACATCGCTGCCACAGCGCGCATCCGCAGTGCCATCCGCGCAGCGGGCTTGGCCACTCCGGTGGTCTGCACCGGTGGGGTGCACAACTTTGACATGGCCGAGGCCATGCTCGAGCGCGGCGACTGCGACATCGTGGGCACCGCTCGCCAAAGCCTGGCCGACCCCGATTGGGCCTTGAAAACCTCGCTGGGCTTGGGTGACCAAGTGCGTTTGTGCGAATACACCAACTACTGTGAAGGCCTGGACCAAAAGCACAAACAAGTCACCTGCCAACTGTGGGACCGAATGGAATTGGACGAACCCGGATTGCGCAAGTCCAGCGATGGCAAGCGCCGCTTGGTGGCCCCTGTATGGGAACCGCCCGATGCTTGACATCGGTGGCGCCGGGGGCTGGATGTCCAAGCTTCTTTTTTGAATTGATTGTTTTGGCGGCCATGGCAACCCCTTTTCCCACCCCTCTTCATCCCAGCGGATACACCGACAGTTTTGCCCGCGATCATTTGCCCCCACCCGAGCAATGGCCTGAGTTGGTGTTCGATGCCTGCACCTCGGCCTACCCGGCGCGGCTCAATGCGGCCGCAGAATTGCTAGACGCCGCTGTGGCCAGTGGTCAGGGCGATCGCACTGCGTTGATCGGTCAGGCATCGACACACTCCTATGGGCAGTTGTTGGCGCGCGTCAACCAGTTGGCCCGGGTGATCCGCGAAGACTGGCGCTTGCCCACCGGCAGCCGGATCTTGTTGCGGGGTGAAAACAGCCCCGACTTGGCCCTGGCTTGGTTGGCGGTGCTCAAAGCCGGTTGCATCGCCGTCACCACCATGCCCTTGCTGCGCGCGCGCGAGCTCACGGTGATCGTTGAAAAAGCCCAGGTCACGGCCGCCTTGTGCCAGCACGCCTTGGCCGATGCCTTGGTCCAAAGCCAGGCCAACTGTCCGGGCTTGGCCCATGTGCTGTACTTTCAAGCCCCGCCAGACCATCCCCAAAGTGCTGAAAAGCAGATGGACGCGCACAGCACTTCGTTTGACAACGCCGACACCGCCCAAGACGATGTGGCCTTGATCGCCTTCACCTCGGGCACCACCGGCGTGCCCAAAGGCACCTTGCATTTCCACCGCGATGTGTTGGCCATTTGCGATGTGTTGTCGCGCCACCTGCTCGACCCCCAGCCCAGCGATGTGTTCATCGGCACGCCGCCGCTGGCTTTCACCTTTGGCTTGGGTGGGCTGTTGCTGTTTCCCTTGCGCGTGGGTGCTGCGGCTGTGTTGGTTGAGCGCTGGAATCCTCAAAGCTTGGTTCAAGGGATTGCCCAACACCAGGCCACGGTGTGTTTCACCGCCCCCACTTTTTATCGGCAAATGGCCCCACTGATCCTCGCTGGGGGATTGCCCAGCTTGCGTGTCACCGTCTCATCGGGCGAGATGCTGCCCGCCGACACCCGCGCCGCCTGGCAACGGGCCACGGGCTTGGAGATGACCGAGTGCCTGGGCTCGACCGAAATGCTGCACGCCTTCATCGCCTGCCGCCCGGGCCAGGTGCGAGCGGGCGCGACGGGTCAGGTGGTGCCGGGTTATCAGGCCTGTGTGCTGGGCGACGACGGCCAGCCCGTGTCGCCTGGGGTGGTGGGCCGTTTGGCGGTCAAAGGGCCCACCGGTTGCCGCTATTTGGACGACCCGCGCCAGACGAGCTATGTGCAAAACGGCTGGAATCTCACCGGCGACGCCTACCGCGTGGACGAGGACGGCTTTTATTGGTACCAGTCGCGCACCGACGACATGATCATCAGCGCCGGCTACAACATTGCCGGACCCGAGGTGGAGGACATGCTGCTGGCCCACCCGGCGGTGGCCGAATGCGGGGTGGTGGGCGCGCCCAGCGCCGAGCGCGGTCAAATCGTCATGGCGTTTGTGGTTTTGCGCCCGGGCCATGTGGGGGATGCGGCGATGGTCGAGCAGCTGCAAAACTGGGTCAAACAAGGCATCGCTGCCTACAAGTACCCGCGCTCTGTGGTTTTCGTGAACGCGCTGCCGCGCACGGAAAACGCCAAAATTCAGCGCTTCAAATTGCGTGAGTGGGCACTGACGGCGACCAGCGGTGTCGAAGAAGCCACAAGGCCTGCAAGCTGAGCGGTGCAAAAGCGTCAATTTATAGACACTTAGGTATTCAATAAATCGTTAAATTCATTAGTTTATAAATTATTTGATGTATTTAATATTTTTAAAATGAGTCCTTTTTGACGCTTTGTCGACGCTGTCTGAAACTTGACTCCCATTGTGTCGGTATTGTTGATTAAGTTAATTTATTTGTTTTCAAAAAATCGACACCTGTCGATCAACCGACACCAAGGTATTCATGTGGCTGTCGCGCAGGCACAAGCTGCGGTCTGGGGCTGCACGTAAACTGCGCTTTGATGCCACTGGCAGCCCCATATTTGAGGAGATAAACCATGAACCTGAGCCCCGAGCAACTGGCGTCTTTTGACCGTGATGGTTATTTGTTTTTCCCGGGTTTGTTCACCCACGAAGAGACCGCCTCGCTGAATGCCGTGGTGCCCGAGTTGTACAGCCGACGCGAGGCCTTCAATGTGCGCGAAAAAGGCAGCGATGCGGTGCGCACCAATTTCGCCGCCCACATGTACAGCGAGCCCTTTGCCAAGCTGGCACGCCATCCGCGCATGATTTTGCCGGTGCAAGACCTGTTTCAAGAGCAGCTGTACATGCACCAGTTCAAGATCAACGGCAAGATGGCTTTTGAGGGTGATGTTTGGCAATGGCACCAAGACTATGGCACGTGGCTCAACGACGACCACATGCCCACCGAGCGGGCCATGAACGTGGCCATCTTTTTGGACGATGTGAACCCCTTCAACGGCCCCTTGATGTTCATTCCGGGCAGCCACAAAAAAGGCGTGGTCAATGCCAAGCACGACCTGACCACCACCAGCTACCCGCTGTGGACGGTGGACAACGACTTGATCACCCAATTGGTGGCCCGTGCCGGTGACAAAAATGGCGGCATCGTCAGCCCCACCGGGCCCGCAGGCTCGATGATTTTGTTCCACAGCTGTTTGGTGCATGCCTCGACCAGCAATTTGACGCCTTGGAACCGGGTCAGCGTGTATTTGAGCCTGTGCGCCGTGAGCAACCACATCCGCCGCCACAAGCGCCCCGAGTACATCGCCCACCGCGACTTTGCCCCCATCGAGTGCTTACCTGACGACTGTTTGCTCAAAGACTACCCGGTCGATTTGCCCTGGAAAAACGGCATGCCCGCCAGCGCCTTGCAAACTTCCACCGAAGACTTTGCGGTGGCCGCATGAACTTGCATGCCAAATTGCTCGAGCGTGCGGCCAGCCAGCGGCCCATTCGCATCGGCTTGATTGGGGCCGGTAAATTTGGCTCCATGTACTTGGCCCAGGTGCCGCGCACCCCAGGTGTGCATTTGGTGGGCATTGCCGACCTGTCCCCAGCGGGTGTGCACACCAACCTGGCCCGCGTGGGCTGGGAGCCCGAACGCTTACAAGCCCAGTCGCTGGACGAGGCGGTCCAAAACGGCTCCACCCATGTGTCCGACGATTGGCAAGCCTTGGTGCGGCACCCGGCGATTGACGTGGTGGTGGAGTGCACAGGGTCTCCCTTGCACGCGGTGGACCATATTTTGGAAGCCTTTGCCCAGCGCAAGCATGTGGTCAACGTGACGGTGGAGGCCGATGCCTTTTGTGGCCCCTTGTTGGCCACCCGCGCCCAAGCCGCTGGCGTGGTTTACTCGCTGGCTTTTGGCGATCAACCTGCGTTGATTTGCGACCTGGTGGATTGGGCCCGCACCTGTGGCTTTCCAGTGGTCGCTGCCGGTCGTGGCCACAAATGGTTGCCGCACTTTGCCCAGTCCACCCCCGAGACGGTGTGGGGCTACTACGGCCTGACCCCTGAGCAAGCGGTGCGCGGCGGGTTGAACCCGAAAATGTTCAACAGCTTTTTGGACGGCTCCAAACCGTCGATTGAAAGCACGGCGGTGGCCAATGCCACCGGCCTGGGCGTGCCCAGCAACGGTTTGCTCTACCCACCCGCCAGCGTGGAAGACATTCCCTTTGTGACGCGCCCCATCAGCGAGGGCGGCGTGCTCGAGCGCAAAGGCATGGTCGAGGTGATCTCCAGTTTGGAGCCCGATGGCCGCAAAATTCCCTACGACATCCGCATGGGTGTGTGGGTCACGGTGGAGGGTGAGACCGAATACATCCGCAACTGTTTTGAGGAATACAACGCCCACACCGACCCCAGTGGGCGTTACTTCACCTTGTACAAACGCTGGCATTTGATCGGCCTGGAGGTGGGGGTGAGCGTGGCCAGTGTGGCCTTGCGTGGCGAGCCGACCGGTGTGGCCACGGGTTGGCATGCCGATGTGGTGGCCACGGCCAAACGCGATTTGAAGCCTGGAGAAATCCTCGACGGCGAGGGTGGTTACACGGTGTGGGGCAAATTGCTGCCTGCCGCCACCTCGTTGCGCATGGGCGGCTTGCCACTGGGCTTGGCGCACGGCGTGAAGGTGGTGCGCCCGGTCGCACAAGGCCAAAGCCTGAGCTGGGACGATGTGGCCATGGACACCCAAACCCATGCGTACAAAATCCGCCGTGAGATGGAATCGGCCCACCGCGCTTGAATGACCCCATGCAGCCACTGACGCCCCCAGAACCGCGCGGTGCCTGGTGGGTGGTGGCAGCGGCCTTTTGCAGCTTGGCGCTGATCTTTGGCGTCTCGTATTCCTTTGCTGCTTTCTTTACCGACTTTTCCAGTGAATTCCAAGTCCCCCGGGCCGATGTGTCGTGGGTGTTTGGTTTGTGCGGCTTGGTTTATTTCGTCCTGGGGGTGGGCGGGGGCATGATGGCCGACCGTTGGGGGCCACGGCGGGTGGGCGCTTGCGGCATGGTGTTCATTGCCGCCGG
>CAXNFO010000137.1:0-5900 GCA_964201395.1 Limnohabitans sp. | reverse complement strand
GGTGGCAGCCTCACCGCGCTGGCCTGGGCTGGTTTTTTCACCACCTTGCTGGCTCTGGCGCTGATGGATGCCGACACCATGCTGTTGCCCGACGCCTTGACCTTGCCTTTGATGTGGGCTGGCCTGATCGCCGCCAACTTGGGCTGGATCGGTGTGTCCCTGACCGATGCACTGTGGGGGGCGGTGGCAGGTTATCTCAGCTTGTGGGCGATGTATCAGGTGTTTTTGCGCCTCACGGGCAAGCACGGTTTGGGTGGCGGCGACTTCAAGTTGCTCGCCGCTTTGGGCGCTTGGCTGGGTTGGCAGGTGTTGCCGTGGTTGGTGCTGGGGGCTTCGCTGCTGGGCTTGGTGCTGGCCGCGTTGTTGATGTGGCGGGGAAAGTATCAAAAAGACCAGCACATCCCTTTGGGCCCTTCACTGGCCTTGGCGGGGGCTGTCTTGGCGCTGTGGCAGCCTGGCGCCATGGGTCTGATGTGACCCAGGACACGACCCTCAAATAGCCGCAAGTTGTATGGGTTGTCCGACACCGACCGAAAAGCGGTCAATGCCTGATCAAACGGCTTTCAGGGCTTGCTCGAACGCCCGCTCGATGGCCTTGAAGTAGGCCTGTCCATTCGGGGTCAACACCACATATTTGGTGCGCCGGTTGCGGTCTTTGAACACCGCGTCCACCAAACCCAGGTTGAGCAGTTGGGTGAACTTGCGGTGCAAGGTGGCCGGGGAGGCGATGTGGGCCAAATTCATCAACTCGGTCACTGTCATGTCTTTTTCTCGGTGCTGGAACAGTGCAATCTCATCGAGCAATTGCTTGGTGCTGGCATCCAGGTCGGGAATGTTTTGATTGTCGGCCAAAGCACGGACCAAATTGACAAAATTGAGGTAGTGGTTGATGACGTTCTCCGCAGGCGGGTTTGATTTTTGATTTTTTAACTTGCAAAAGCATACATCAATTTTGCGTTTGTGTCAGACAAACATGACATTTCTTTGGTTTTCGGGCTCATGACCGGTCCAAATGAATGCGCACCATGTGGCCGACCAAGGCGGCTGTGTGCTGCTGCGTGGGGGTGGTGGCCCGCTTGTCGCTGCTCACCAGCGACAAAGCGATGGTCAAGGGCGGCGTGCCAATTTGGCGCAAGCGGTAAGCCGAGGGCTTGGTCGAGCGGGCCACCGCTTGGCGGCTGAGCAAAGCGCTGCCCACGCCGTCGGCCACCAGGTCCAAGATGGCCGATACCCCATCCACCTCCAGCACCACCTGCGGTCGACAGTCGATGCGGGCCAATTCGGCCTCGAGGTGCATGCGGATGGCGTTCGGTCGGCTGGGTGTGACCAGGGCCAAGTCGGCCACCTCGCGCAAGGCCATGGGCGGGGGTGGGGGTTCTTCGGCCAACCCCGGTGGGCGCGCCTGCACCAGAACCAACTCTTCTTCAATCAGGGCTTGGTGTTGCAAGCCAGTCGTGGTCTGGGCGTTGTAGAGCACCGCAATGTCCAAGCGCCCATTGAGCAAGCTCTCGGCCAAATCCGCAGAAAGCCCTTCGCGGATGCTCAGTTGCGCATGGGGCAATTCGGCGCGAAAGGCACGGGTCAGGGGCACGGTGAGCACCCGGGCCACGCTGGGCGGCAGGCCCAGGGCCACGCGACCACTCATGCCGCCGCGCAGTTGGTCCAGGTCCTCATGGGCGCGCGCGACCTGGTGCAAGATGCCGCGGGCGTGTTCCAGCAGCAATTTACCTGCATCGGTGGTGGTGGCCCCGCGCCCGTTGCGCATCAACAGGGTTTGGCGCAACTCCACTTCCAAGCTGCGGATGTGGCGGCTCAGGGCGGGCTGGGCCAAGCCCAGCACATGGGCGGCCCGGGTGAAGCTGGCTTGCTCGGCAACAGCCACGAAGGATTGGAGTTGTTTGAGGTCCATGTCGATGTTTTGGCTATAACCAATTATCCGATATACATTTTCTGAATATCAGGTAGTGGTCCCCTGGCACCACGCTTGGGTCTGCAAGGCTTCACAATGCACCCATGTCCCAAGCCACCCACACCCACACCTTCAAGGCCATTTCCTCCAAAGCCACCCAAGCCGTGCTGGCTGATTTGACCCAGGCCTACCAAGCACAAACCGGTGTGCTCTGGCAAGTGGAGGCCGTGGGTGGAGTGGACGCGGCACGCCGGGTTCAATCCGGCGAGGTGTTTGATGCGGTCATCTTGGCCCAAGACGCCATCGACCGCTTGATCGTCTCTGGGCAAGTGTTGGCGGGCTCGCGGGTGGACTGGGTGCGTTCGCCCGTGGCCGTGGCCGTGCCCCAAGGTGCGCCACGCCCCGACATTGGCAGCGCGGCAGCGCTCAAGGCGGCAGTGCTGGCGGCGACCAAAGTGGCTTTCTCCACCGGTCCCAGCGGTGTGTATTTGGAGAAATTGTTTGACCAATGGGGCATCAGCGTGGCCATGCAAGGGCGTTTGTTACAAGCCCCCCCCGGCGTGCCTGTCGGGGCCTTGTTGGCCCGGGGCGAGGCCAGTTTGGGCTTTCAGCAACTCAGCGAATTGATGTCGCTGCCGGGCATCACCTTGCTCGGTGAGCTGTCCCCCGATGTGGCCTACATCAGCGTGTTCTCGACGGGCATGGGAACGGCCGCAGCGGCTGATGCCCAGCGCGCGCCAGCGGTGCGCGCGTGGATGGATTTTTTGGCCAGTGCCGAGGTGGAGACCATCAAGCGCCGGCACGGCATGCATTGGGCTTGAGCCCGTTTTATTTCAACTCAGAGGAAAACCATGTCTCTCATCATCGACTGCCACGGCCATTACACGACCGCGCCCAAAGCGCTGGACGATTGGCGCAACCAGCAAATCGCAGGCATCCAAGACCCGGCCAAGATGCCCAAAGCGTCAGATTTGAAAATCAGCGACGACGACTTGCGCCACAGCATCGAGACCAACCAACTCAAGCTGATGAAAGAGCGCGGCAGCGACATCACCTTGTTTTCACCCCGCGCCTCCTTCATGGCCCACCACATTGGCGACTTTCAGGTGTCCAGCACCTGGGCGGCGATTTGCAACGAGCTGTGCTTTCGGGTGTCCAAATTGTTCCCCGACAACTTTGTGCCCGTGGCCATGCTGCCCCAGTCGCCGGGCGTGGACCCGGCCACCTGCATCCCCGAGTTGGAACGCTGTGTCAAAGAATACGGTGCGGTGGGCATCAATTTGAACCCCGACCCATCGGGCGGCCACTGGACCAGCCCGCCTTTGAACGACCGCCACTGGTACCCCATTTACGAAAAAATGGTCGAGTACAACCTGCCGGCCATGATCCACGTGTCCACCAGTTGCAATGCCTGCTTTCACACCACTGGCGCCCATTATTTGAACGCCGACACCACGGCCTTCATGCAATGCCTCAACAGCGATTTGTTCAAAGACTTTCCGACGCTGAAGTTTTTGATCCCGCACGGCGGCGGCGCCGTGCCCTACCACTGGGGGCGTTTTCGCGGTTTGGCGCAAGAGCTGAAAAAACCTTTGCTCGAAGAGCATTTGCTCAACAACATTTTCTTTGACACCTGCGTCTACCACCAGCCCGGCATCGATTTGCTCAACACCGTGATCCCGGTGAAAAACGTGTTGTTCGCCTCCGAGATGATTGGCGCGGTGCGCGGCGTCGACCCGCAAACCGGTCATTATTTCGATGACACCAAGCGCTACATCCAGGCCAGCAAAATTTTGAGCGATGCCGATCGGCACGCCATTTACGAGGGTAATGTGCGCCGCGTGTTCCCCCGCTTGGACAGTTTGTTAAAACAGAAAGGTCACTGACATGAACAACATGGGAAAAGTCAAACGCAACATCCAACGCGCCGACAAATCGGCGGTGGAACGCCTGGCCAAATACGGTGTGGCCACCGTGCACGAGGCCATGGGTCGGGTGGGCATGATGCACACCTATATGCGCCCGGTGTACCCCGGTGCCCGGGTTGCCGGCACGGCGATCACCGTGTTGCTGCACCCGGGGGACAACTGGATGCTGCACGTGGCCTGTGAGTTGGTGCAACCCGGTGACATCGTGGTCGCGGCCATCAGCGCGCCGTGTACCGATGGCTACTTTGGCGACTTGATTGCCACCTCCTTCAAAGCGCGGGGTGCCCACGGTTTTGTGATCGATGCCGGTGTGCGCGATGTGTCCGAGCTGACCGCCATGGGCTTTCCCGTGTGGAGCAAATGCATCAGCGCCAAGGGCACGGTCAAGTCCACTTTGGGTCATGTCAATTTCCCCGTGGTCTGTGCGGGTGCCCTGGTCAACCCCGGTGACGCCATCGTCGCCGACGATGACGGCGTGGTGGTGGTGCCCGCCGAGTTTGCGGCGCAAGCTGCGGACGCTGCAGCAGCCCGCGAGGCCAATGAGGGTGACAAGCGCACCAAACTGGCGGCCGGTGAGTTGGGCTTGGACATGTACAACATGCGTGCGCCGCTGGAAAAGGCCGGTTTGATCTACGTCGACTGATGCACCACGGAAGGCCTCGCTGGCGAGCCGTGCGCTGGCCATGGCGAAGGCCTTCAACAAGCAGGTCACCCACTGGCTGACGCGCCCTGAGGCAGACCCGCCCGAACCCAAGGACAAGAACCATGCAATTTGAAAAAACACCCGGTTGGCTCGATTGGTACACCGGCCCCAGCAAACCCCAGTTTGTATTGCCCGCTGGTGCGGTCGATGCCCACTGCCACGTGTTTGGCCCAGGTGCTGAGTTTCCCTATGCGCCTGAGCGCAAGTACACGCCATGCGACGCCTCCAAGCACCAGTTGTATGCGCTGCGCGACCACTTGGGCTTTGCCAAAAACGTGGTGGTGCAAGCCACCTGCCACGGCGCTGACAACCGCGCCATGGTCGACGCCTTGCTGCATTCCGGCGGCAAAGCACGTGGCGTGGCCACGGTCAAACGCAGCGTCACCGATGCCGAGTTGCAGGCCATGCACGACGCCGGTGTGCGCGGTGTGCGCTTTAACTTTGTTAAACGCTTGGTGGACTTCACGCCCAAAGACGAGCTGTTGGAAATTGCCACCCGCATCAAAGCCTGGGGCTGGCATGTGGTGATTTATTTTGAGGCCGTGGACTTGCCCGAGCTGTGGGACTTTTTCACCGCGCTGCCCACCACCGTGGTGGTCGACCACATGGGCCGCCCGAATGTGAATCAAGCGGTCGATGGCCCTGAGTTTGCGCTGTTCATGAAGTTCATGCAGCAGCACGAAAACGTGTGGAGCAAGGTCACTTGCCCCGAGCGCTTGTCCCTGGCCGGGCCAGCGGCACTCAAAGGCGAACGCTTGGCTTACCGCGATGTCGTGCCCTTTGCCCGCCACGTGGTCGAGTCCTTTCCCGATCGCGTGCTCTGGGGCACCGATTGGCCGCACCCCAACTTGAAAGACCACATGCCCGATGACGGTTTGTTGATCGACTTCATTCCCCACATTGCGACCACCACTGATTTGCAGCGCCGCTTATTGGTCGATAACCCCACCCGGCTTTATTGGCCCGAACTTTGGAAAGGCTGAACCATGGCACTGGACAAACCCTACCTGGACGTTCCAGGCACCACCATTTTTGACGCTGAGCAATCGCGCCGTGGCTACTGGTTGAACCAGTTTTGCATGTCCTTGATGAAGGCCGACAACCGCGAGCGCTTCAAAGCCAATGAGCGTGCCTATCTCGATGAGTGGGACATGACCGAAGAGCAAAAAGATGCGGTGATCGCACGTGACCTCAACTGGTGCATCCGCACCGGCGGCAATATTTACTTCCTCGCCAAAATTGGGGCCACCGATGGCAAAAGCTTTCAGCAAATGGCGGGCAGCATGACCGGCATGACCGAAGAGGAATACCGCAACATGATGGTCGCTGGCGGGCGCTCCGCCAACGGCAACCGCGTGGT
>CAXNFO010000136.1:0-5924 GCA_964201395.1 Limnohabitans sp. | reverse complement strand
ATTGACAACTGGCACATGCGACCCAAATCTTCGGCGTACACCCTGGAGGAACAATTCTCTTGGGACGATTTGCCCCCTGTGCTGTCGGAGGCCGAGTTGATGGCCATGGGAGCAGATGCGACTGCGGTCGCCACAGCGTCGGCAGAAGTGAGCGCCCAAAGCGCCTCATTCACCAGCCCAAGCGAGGTGTTCCATTCAGCCGCGTATGGTGCCACTGTGCCGCCTTGGTCTGCCGCGCATCCGTATACCAACTTGCATGGCCCCAAGGCGCCGATCAGCGCCACCGTGGTGGGCAATGTGCAAGTGAATGAAGCGGGTACAGCCAACGAAACCCACCACATCGTCTTGCACTTTGGCCCCATGCCCTTCCCCGTCTTGGAAGGCCAGTCCATTGGCATCGTTCCCCCAGGCGTCGATGCGCAAGGCAAGCCGCACCATGCGCGCCAGTATTCGATTGCCAGCCCGCGCAACGGCGAGCGGCCCGGTTACAACAACCTGTCGATCACGGTGAAACGGGTGGTGGAGGACCACGCTGGTCAGCCGGTCAAGGGCGTGGCATCCAACTATTTGTGCGACCTCCAAACGGGCGATGCTGTTCAGGTGATTGGCCCCTTTGGCAGCAGTTTCTTGATGCCCAATCACCCCAAGTCCCACATCGTGATGATTTGCACAGGCACCGGTAGCGCGCCCATGCGTGCGATGACCGAGTGGCGTCGGCGCTTGCGCCAAAGCGGCAAGTTTGAAGGCGGAAAACTCATGCTCTTTTTTGGCGCACGCACCCAAAAAGAGTTGCCTTACTTTGGCCCCTTGCAAAAGCTGCCCAAAGACTTCATAGACATCAACTTTGCGTTCTCGCGCGAAGCGGACCAAACCAAACGCTATGTGCAAGACCTGTTGCGCGAACGCAGTGCCGACTTGGTGGCCTTGCTCAAAGACCCCAACACCTACATCTATGTGTGTGGCTTGAAGAGCATGGAAGAAGGCGTGGTGTTGGCCCTGCGCGATGTGGTCACCCAAGCGGGCCTGAATTGGGAAAGCCTGGGGTCATCCCTCAAGCAAGAAGGCCGCTTGCACTTGGAAACCTATTGACGCGGTTTTGTTCTTCAAGGCACAGGGGCATCTGAGTTGGTGCAGGCGTGAGCCACCCTGCCCATGGCAGGGAGTGGATCCCCACCAAAGGGAACACTGGTGTCAGCGAGGGATAGCCTGGTGATGGAAAGCGTTGCCGCCAGGGACGGTTTTGCAATGCAATGCGTCAACTGCCGACAACACTTTCATAGCAAGGCGACAGATCAGTTGGCGATGGCTTGGGAAACCAAATTTTTCATCAGTCGACGATAGCTGGCACGCAATGGGCTGGGTGACTGGGTCATGTAAACCGCACACAATTTTTCTTTGGGTTCAGCCCAGAAGAAAGTGCCAGCAAAACCGGCCCACATGAACTCACCCGCAGAACCATGCACCGGTGCCATTCCATCCTGTGAGCGAATCAGAAAACCCAAACCAAATGTATAGCCATTGGTGCCCAGCAGCAGCTGCCCAGGGTTGGTCGTCGTATTGATGGCTGTGCCCAGGTGGTCAGATGTCATCAGGCGCACAGTCGATGGCGAAAGAATGCGAGACCCCTCGAGCGATCCGCCATTCAACATGGCTTGGCAATATCGCAAGTAATCACCTGCAGTGCCCACACCACCCGCACCCCCTGAGTCATTGCCGGGAATTTTTGAGACGTCAATCAAAACGTTGGCTGCACCTGTCAAAGGGTCCTTGGCAAAGGCCTCGGCCAGCCGGGACGACTGTGCCGACGGAACATGAAAGCCCGTGTCTTTCATTTTCAGTGGGCCAAACAAGCGTTCGTTCATGAAATCACTCAAGCGTTTACCGGATACGGCTTCAACCACACGACCTTGAATATCCACAGACAAGGAATATTCCCAAGTGGTGCCGGGTTGTTGAGCCAGTGGCGCCTTGCCGACCCCGTCCGACATGTCGTTGGGGGTGATGCTCCTCGCGTCAAAGGGGATGCTGGGCTGAAAAACCTTTGCCTTGGTGTAAGCCTCTTTGACAGGTGCGTTGCTGGTGAGTTCACCGTAGGCAATACCAGATGTATGTCTCAATAAATCTTGGATGGTGGGTTCTTGGTTGGCAGGAACCATTTTGTAAGTCACGGCGCCAGAGACTGGATGCGTGGACGCGACACTGACTTGGGGACTTTTAAATGCCGGCAAAAATTTAGAAATGGGATCGGTCAGCTGAACTTTCCCGTCTTCGACCAACATCATCAGGGCGGTGGACACCAAAGGCTTGGTCATTGAATAGATTCTGAAGATCGAGTCCTCTTTCATGTCTGTGCCATTGGCTTGGCCAGTTTTTCCGAACGCCTCCGAATAAACAAGCTTGCCATTGCGAGCAACCATCACCACAGCCCCAGGCAGGCGATTGCTTGCCACCTCTTGCTTGAGCGTGGCAGACAGAACAGCCAAGCGCTCTTGTGACATGCCCACCGATTCGGGTGATGCTTTGGGCAGGGGCTGGGCCAATGACGCTTGCATGGTCAGCCATGCGATGCCGACACCCAGGGACGTCAGCTTGATGTATTGCTTCTTTTTCACGAGCGTTGAGTGCATTTGTGTCTCCAAAATTGATTTTTTGATGTTGAAGAGCCCCCTCTCATTTGTCAGTGTCCAGAGGGCTGAGGGCTCAGAATCATCATATTGAGGAGGCATATGACCGCATGTCTCCTGGGTTACATTTGCGCCCGCGTGGGATCGTCCTGTGACATCCCATCCGGCGGGCTCCAATGGTTCAAGGCGCAATGAGAACTGTCGCTGATGCTGGAGTCCAGCCCGCTTTATGATGCCTGGGCAAGCCCAAGGGGCGGCTTGTCAGCGAAAGGCATTTATGAAAAATTCAGTTTTCGTGGTGGGCGTGGGCATGGTGCCCTTTGCCAAACCCAGTGCGGCGCAACCCTATCCGGTGATGGCTTCTGAGGCGGTGCGCTTGGCCTTGCACGATGCCGGCTTGGGCTACGCCGATGTGCAACAGGCCTATGTGGGATATGTGTATGGCGACTCCACCGCCGGCCAGCGCGCTTTGTACGAGGTGGGCATGACGGGCATTCCGATCGTCAATGTCAACAACAACTGCTCCACGGGTTCTACGGCCCTGTATTTGGCCCGCCAAGCCGTGGCGTCGGGGGCTGTGGAATGCGCCTTGGCTTTGGGCTTTGAGCAAATGACCCCTGGTGCCTTGGGCGTGCAGTTTCCGGACCGTGCCAGCCCATTTGATCGGTTTGACGAAGCCACCCAAGCCCTGGTGGGGCATGCCGAAATTCCCTTGGCGCTGCGCTACTTTGGCGGGGCAGGCCTGGCCCACATGAATGAATTTGGCACGCCGCTGGAGACCTTTGCCAAGATCCGCGCCAAGGCCAGCCGCCATGCCGCGAACAACCCCTTGGCTTTGTTCCGAGATGAGGTGACGACCGAGCAGGTGATGGCCTCGCCCATGCTGTGGCCCGGGGTGATGACCCGCTTGATGGCCTGCCCGCCCACCTGCGGCGCGGCGGCGGCCATTGTCTGCACCCCAGCGTTTGCCCAACAGCATGGGCTGGACCCCAGCGTGCGCATCCGCGCCCAGGCCATGACCACCGACCGCGCCCGCACTTTTGAAGCCCAAGACATGCGCGAAGTGGTGGGCTTTGGCATGGCCCAAGAAGCGGCCACGGCGGTGTACGAAGCGGCTGGCGTGGGCCCGCAAGACATTGACGTGGTGGAGCTGCACGACTGCTTTGCCCAAAACGAATTGCTCTCTTACGAAGCCCTGGGTTTGTGCCCACGCGGCGGGGCGCAACAGTTTGTCGACGATGGCGACAACACCTACGGCGGCCAGGTGGTGACCAACCCCTCGGGCGGTTTGCTCAGCAAAGGCCATCCTTTGGGGGCCACCGGCTTGGCGCAATGCACAGAATTGGTCCAGCAGTTGCGCGGTACCGCAGAGCGCCGCCAGGTGGCCGGGGCTCGACTGGCCTTGCAACACAACCTCGGTCTGGGTGGGGCCTGTGTGGTCACGATGTACGAACGGGTTTGATGCTGTTCGCGCCATGACCGATAACCCGCCCGACGCCACCCCCCCGCCGCCAGTGGCCAACCGCTATGCCGACATGGGGTTTTGGCAGTTCACCTTCATCACCATGTTGGTGACGGCGCTGTTTCCCTGGTACTTGATCTGGAATTCTTTGGCACGCGGACCCGAAGACACCCGCTTGTTGATGCTGGCCATGGCCAAAGATTGGCTCATCACCGTGTTGACCATCTTGGTGGTTGTGGTGGTGTTGGTGGCCCTGGCGGTGTGGGCCGTGGTGCGCTACTTCAGCGGTTGAAGTTCAAGGGCCATCAGCGATCTCATTCAGGATTGGTTGTGCCTTGTTGGGCTTGGATGAAAAAATCCACAATCCGTGCGATTTGCCCTTGCATCATTTCCCGCCCAGTGACCACCTGGCATCCGCTTCGGTGAGCGAGTTGCAGCAAAGGTGTTTGATCGGGATAGACAATCGTGTCAAAAACCACCAACTCAGGCGCCAGGGCGTCGGCCACCAGCGGCAAGCGCGCATCGTCAAGCATGCCCACAGGAGATGCGTTCATCAACACATCCACGCCATCCAAATGAGGTGGGCCCACGTGCACCTGGGTGTCGGATGACAAACGTGCAATCAGCTCAGCGGATTGCCGGCAGCGATCAGGGTTCAGATCCCATATGTGCATGCGCAGTGGTTGCTCGCTGGCCACTGCTGCGGCAATGGCGCCGCCGGCACCGCCCAAACCGATGAGCAAAACAGATTTTCCACGCAGTGCAAGGCCCCGACGCGCAAAGGCTTGCACACAGCCCATGCCGTCGAACATGTCCCCAGCCCATGTGCCATCTTTGCGGCGCGCCAAAGCGTTGAGCGCACCCACAGCTTGGGCTTGTAAACCCAAGCTGTGGGCCAAGCTCAAGGCCTGGGCTTTGAAGGGAATGGTCATCACCAAACCATCCAAATTGAGCAATTGCATCAGATGGGGTACGACACGGGCAAAGTCTGCGCGTGCCACGTGCAAGGGAACCAAGATGGCGTTGAGCCCGCGGCGTTGTAACTCATGGGTGACCATCTCTGGTGAGCGCACTTGCGCAATGGGGTCGCCCACAATGCCATACAAGCGGGTTTTTCCGTTGATGTAGTCGACTTGATCCATGGGTTTGATAAAAAAGAAAGCAGGTTGTCAGATCTTAATGGCTGGGGGCCTCCATGAGGGGCGCCATAGGGGTGCGCATTCAGCGCCGCACTTTGGCGCGGCAGGCCGCTTGCATGTCGCGGTCTTTGATGAAGCCGCATTGGCCTGCACCGCCGCCGGTTTCGGCCCGGCACAGGGCTTGCAAGTCCAAGTTGCGTATAAAGCCACATTGGCCAGATCCGCCACCGGTGGTGGCGCGGCAATGCGCTTGTTGGTCGGCGTCTTGGATAAACCCGCATTGGCCGCTCGATGAGCCCGCGGCAGGCCGCTGGCTTTGCAGGCTGGCGCGGCAAGCGGCCTGGGCGTCTTTGTCGCGGATGAAGCCACACTGTGAGGCGCCACCTCCGCTTTCGGCGCGGCAGCGCGCTTGCAAATCGCTGTCGCGGATAAACCCACATTGCGCTTCGCTGCCGCCGTTCACAGCACGGCAATAGGCTTGGCGGTCGGGGTCTTTGATGAAACCGCATTCGCTGGGCTGGGCCAGGGCCCAGGGCATGGCGCACACCAAGGCGCAGATCAAGATGGCGCGGAAAAAGGCCTGTCTCCCAAAGCTGGATTCGGTGGAATGAAATTTTTCGCGCATGGCCCATCTTGCCATGGTGAGCTTTGACAGACTCAAAAAAACTTCAGCCAATAGCGCCGGGTCAGTGCCAGCGC
>CAXNFO010000135.1:0-5927 GCA_964201395.1 Limnohabitans sp. | reverse complement strand
CGCTCGCGCAACGGTGTGATTGGCCGCGATGGCCAATTGCCCTGGCATTTGCCCGCCGATTTGGCGCACTTCAAACAAACCACCCTGGGGCAAGCGGTGGTGATGGGGCGCAAAACCTGGGACTCTTTGCCAGAGCGATTTCGCCCCCTGCCGGGGCGCACCAACATCGTGATCACACGCCAAACAGGTTGGCACGCCCCGGGCGCTTTGGTGGCGCATTCGCTCGAGCAAGCCATGTCCTTGTGTCCCGCGCCTGGCCCTTTGTGGGTCATCGGCGGGGCCGAGATTTATGCCCAGGCCTTGCCGCTGGCCAGCACGGTGGTGGTGACCGAGATAGATGTGGAGGTGCAAGGCGACGCCCATGCCCCCAAACTGGGCACTGAATGGAAAGAAATGTCACGCCTCCTTCAACAAAACGAAGACGGATTAAGTTACAGCTTTGTTACTTACAAAAAATAGGATTTTCCCATCTCGGGTTCAGGTTTTCACGTTCGCTGCCCCCACGATCACGGATTGGAGAAAGCTGCAGAACATGGCAATCTAGTCTCCATGAGCTGGGCGCACAGCCCGCCCAGAAATGCCCAGGTTTAGGCGCGGCGCGGAGCCAAGGTCTTGCGGCCTTCAATGCGCGCCTTGCGCAAGTATTTTTGTTTTTCGTTGTTCACATACACCTCAGCGATGGGCGCAACCAAGCTGGCCATCAGGTGCAGCAGGTACATGCCGATGAGCAAGGGTGACATCAGCAAAGCCAGCACGGCAAATGCCCAGTTGTTTTGGCAATAGGCCCAAATATCTGAAAACTTCATGGCAACCCCTTAGTGCGTGCGCCTCATCTGACCCCTGGCGCAAAGCCAAGACTCATTTGTGACACACAATTTTGAAAACCGCCTCGGCCACAGAGTCTGCTTGGATGGGGTACCAGTTGCCGCTGACCGAGTTTCTGAACACCACCTGGCCTTCGGCCATGGGCTCTGAAAACGAAGAAAAAGCCAAAGTGCGGCGCTTTTTGAGCTTGCACTCGTACTCCACCAACAAGCGGCGCGATTGCGCCCCCAGCTTGTTTTTCTTCTTCATATCGATCAACTGCAATACCTTGGGGTTGGCCCCCTCGGTATAGATTTTTTCGCGGTCGATGTAGACCACTGCGGTTTGGGTCTCGTCGACCTCTTCCCACGCAGCAGCGGCTGGAAGTGCCAAGCAGCACACCACCCCAATCGACAACAAAAACCTCATCCAACACCTCCACAAGGGATCACAGCCCACCATAGCCAGGCATCGTAACCAATGTATCGGCAGCACTGTTGAAAAGTTGAGCCAGGAGAGGCCTGCACGCTTGCAAGCGCTGGCCCGACCTGACGCCTCACTGGGCGTAGATGGCCAAGTCGGGGGCGGCGAAGTTGAGCAAGGTGAGCATGTGGTTGATCGTCAGGCACACCGAGTACAGGCCCAGTGCCCCATCGGCCTCGAGCCCAAAACCCAAAAAGCAGCCCGATGACAACACACAAACGGCATGCGGTCGTTCAGCTTCAGGAATGGCCATCCACCACTGCTGCAAGTCCTCCAAAGTCTCAGGTCCTTGGACAAAAACGACCATCAGCGGCACGCGGTCAGACGGTGCGCCCTGGTACTTGACGGTGGGTTTGATGTCGCGGGTCAATTGCCGGATGTGGGAGCACACCTCCCTCAAATACCCATCGTCTGGCCCAGGTTGATCGGCCACTTCAATCACCAAGGCCACGGCCTCGGCCAACACCAAGCGGCTTTTGCCATCGTGCAATGGGAAGCTGGGCATGAAGCCGTGCTCCACGATGAGGTCCAACTGCTCAGTCAAGACACCATGGGCGTCGGTGATGCGGCCCGCCGTGAAACGGCGGTGGGCGGAGAACAAGGGCCGCAAAAACTGCTCGACCAACAGGTTTCGCAACGCCGTTGCATGCGCCGGGTCTTTGGGATCGAGTTGGGCATGGGCGTTCAAGACTTGGTCTTGCACCGCCAACAGCCGGTCGATGATGAAGGGATTGGCTTCGCTCATAAATTTTCAAATGGTCACACTTGTTGACATATTAAAGGATGAATCATGCATCGACCGAGCAGCGCCAAACTTTATCTATGATCCAGCACCTTTGCCCCCGCCTTCACAGAAACCCACACCATGAAACTCGCCACCTGGAACGTCAACTCATTGAATGTTCGCCTGCCCCAGGTGCTGGATTGGTTACAGGCCCAGGCCAGCGACGCACCCATGGATGTGCTGGCCTTGCAAGAAACCAAACTGACCGATGACAAGTTTCCACGCGCCGAGATCGAGGCCAGTGGCCACCAAGTCGCTTACTTTGGCCAAAAAACCTATAACGGCGTGGCCTTGATCAGCCGCCACCCCTTGCAGGATGTGGTGCATAACATCCCGGGTTTTGAAGACGACATGGCGCGGGTTATCAGCGCCACGGTGCAAGGCGTGCGGGTGATTGGCGCTTATTTTCCGAACGGCCAAGCGCCAGACAGTGACAAGTTTGTCTACAAAATGCGCTGGCTCGAGGCTTTGCATGCTTATGTGCAAAGCAGTTTACAAACCCATCCGCACCTGGTGCTGATGGGCGACTTCAACATCACCTGGGACGACCGCGATGTCTGGGACCCGGTGGCCTTGGCAGGCACCATCCACTGCACCGATGTCGAACGTGCTCACTTCAAAAACCTGTTGGACTTGGGTTTGGTGGACGCGTTTCGACAGTTTGAGCAGCCTGAGAAAAGCTACTCATGGTGGGACTATCGTGAATTTGCTTTCAGACGCAACCGGGGCCTGCGCATTGACCACATTTTGGTGTCACAAGCCTTGGTGCCGAAGTTGAGGGCTTGCACCATCGACAAAGCGCCCCGCAAAAATGAGCGCCCGAGCGACCACACACCGGTGGTGGTCGACATCGATTTGGCGCCCGCTTGAACAGGGCCGCCAAAGCCTCAATCGTCCAAGCCAAGTTCTTGTATTTTGCGGGTGATGGTGTTGCGCCCAATGCCCAGCTTGACCGCCGCTTCGATGCGCCTGCCACGGGTATTGGCCAGCGCCGCCATGATGAGCTTGGACTCAAAACGCCGGGTCAACGCATCCCACACATCGGTGCGGCCCGACAACAACAAGTCCATGGCCTCAGCCTCCAGGCCCAACTCCCAATCGGCACCGGGCATGTTGAGCACACCGGCACGGGTGGGCGTGGTGCCCACCACAGGCGGCGTAGCAATGGGCGCGCTGTGAACGATATCGCCATGCCCATTCAAAGCCCTTGGCGGGTGGGGGTCTAAGGCCATGCTGTCCACACCATTGGTGCGCAGCGTCTCTGCAGGAATGGCGTTGGCCAGTGTTACCCCCCTGGACGGTGCCGATGCGCCATCTTGGTTCGGGTTGTGCACCACTTCGGGGGGCAGGTCTTTGGGCTCAATGACTTGGGCTGGGGCCATCACCGTCAACCAGTGGCAGATGTTCTCGAGTTGCCGCACATTTCCAGGGAATTGGAATGCCGTCAAACAGGCCTGGGCCGCGTCCGAGATGCGTTTGGGCTCCACACCCAACTGCTGTGCGCTTTGCTGCAAAAAGTGGCGCGTCAACACGGGGATGTCTTCCATCCGTTCGCGCAACGCTGGCAAGCGCAAGCGAATGACATTCAGGCGGTGGAACAAGTCCTCACGGAAGGCGCCATCTTTGACGCGCAACTCCAGGTCTTGGTGGGTGGCAGCGATGACGCGCACATTGGCCTTGATGGCGCTGTGGCCTCCAACCCGGTAAAAACTGCCGTCGCTCAGCACCCGCAACAAGCGGGTTTGCAAATCAAAGGGCATGTCACCGATCTCGTCCAGGAACAAGGTGCCGCCCTCGGCTTGTTCAAAGCGGCCGCGGCGCATGCTTTGTGCGCCGGTAAACGCACCGCGTTCGTGGCCAAACAGCTCGCTCTCGAGCAAGTCTTTGGGAATGGCCGCGGTATTGATCGCCACAAATGGCCCTTGGGCGCGCGGTGAATGGCGGTGCAAGGCCTGGGCCACCAATTCTTTGCCGCTGCCCGACTCGCCGGTGATCATCACGGTCACATGGCTTTGGCTCAAGCGACCAATGGCCCGAAACACATCTTGCATGGCTGGGGCTTGGCCCAGCATTTCAGGGGCAGCAGCGGCACCAATGGTGCCCACTTGCTCGTGCTGGCTTTCTTCCACCGCGCGGCGAATCAACTCCACCGCTTTGGGCAGGTCAAAGGGTTTGGGCAGGTATTCAAATGCCCCGCCTTGAAAGGCCGAAACCGCGCTGTCGAGGTCGGAGAACGCGGTCATGATGATGACCGGCAAACCCGGCATCAAGGTTTTGATGCGCGTGAGTAAATCCAGACCCGAACCACCCGGCATGCGAATGTCGCTGACCAACACCTGGGGCTGCTGCTCCACGTCTCCCGACTCCAGGGCTTGCAGCACTTCACGCGGGCTGGAGAAGCTGCGCGTGGGCATGTCCTCGCGCAGCAATGCCCGCTCCAAGACAAAGCGAATGGACTGGTCATCGTCCACGATCCAAATCGGTTTCATATCAACGCTTCACCTCAAGTCGGTCAGTGCATGAACACTGTTTGCACACATCTTCAGGGCAATGGAATCACGATTTTGAAATCGGTCCAACCGGGCACGCTATCGCACTCGATCAAACCTTGGTGCTGCTGCACAAAAGTTTGGGCCAAATTCAGACCCAAACCCGAGCCACCATCGCGGCCCGACACCAAAGGCGAAAACAACCTGTCTTTCAAACTCTCAGGGACTCCAGGCCCGTTGTCAACGACATGCAATTCCAATGCCAACCGAAAGCGTTGCTTGCTCACCGTGATTTGGCGCGCCACCCGGGTGCGAAGGGTGATTTGGGCATCCCCCTGCTGGATGCGCTCTGCCAGTGCCAAAGCAGCGTTGTGGGCAATATTGAGCACAGCCTGGATCAGCTGCTCAAAGTCCCCCCGGAATTCGGGCAAAGAGGTGTCGTAGTCGCGTTGCACCCGCAGGCCACGCGGAAACTCAGCCAAGATGAGCGAGCGCACCCGCTCGCAGACCTCATGGATATTGACGTCGGTCACCACATGGGGCCGCCGGTGCGGAGCCAGTAAGCGGTCAACCAGGGTCTGCAATCGGTCGGCCTCGCGCACGATGACCTGGGTGTACTCGGTCAGCTCGCGCGACTGGATGTCCATTTCCAACAATTGCGCAGCGCCACGGATGCCGCCCAAAGGATTTTTGATTTCATGGGCCAGGTTGCGGATCAGCTCTTTATTGGCCTGGGCTTGGCTGACCATGCGTTCTTCGCGGTCTTGGCGCGCTTGCTGCTCTTGGGGCAACAACTCGATCAACACCTCGTCGGCTTGCTCACCGGGCGCCACAATCACATGCACTGGGGTGGTTTCTTGGTTGGCGCGCAGCAAACGGGCGTCGTAGCGCAGGGCTGAAAAGCGGTACTTGTCGGCATCGGCCAGGGCCTGGGACAAGGTGTCTGCCTCGCTCAAAAAGTCCAACAAACTCGCGCCTTGCAAAGCGCGGCGCGACACACCCAGCATGTCTTCCAGGGCCGCATTGGCAAAGCACACCCGCGCTTGGGTGTCGACCACGGCCACCAAGGTGGCCAGCATGTCAAAGGCCTGATAGCGCTGGGCCAAGGGCAAAGATGGCGCTGGGTTCAGGCTCATGGTTTGGCCGCCACCGTGCCCAAGCGGGCCAGTTCGCGGCGCAATCCCGCGATGTCAGATTCCGAGCGCAGCAAACCCATGCGCAACTCCGCCATCCGCTGTTGGTATTTGGCTGGGTTTTTGAATTCGTCACCTTGCTTGTGCGGCTCGCCGTTGTTCCACACCCGTGCGATTTCGGCTTGCTGCGCTTGGGCTTTGGCCAATTCGGCTTCCAGGATTTGGCGCGCCTGT
>CAXNFO010000134.1:0-5956 GCA_964201395.1 Limnohabitans sp. | reverse complement strand
TGTGCAACTGCCCCGCTTGTTGGCCCAGGCCTGCGTCGATCAGGGTGTGCGCCGCTTGGTGCACATGAGCGCCCTGGGCGTGGATGTGAACGGCCCGTCCATGTATTTGCGCAGCAAAGCCCAAGGTGATGCGGTGCTGCAAGACATGGCCGCGCGCCACGGTCTGCAATTGACCCTGCTGCAACCCAGCGTGGTGTTTGGCGCCGATGACCGCTTCATCAATGTGTTTGCGCAACTGCAAGCCCTGGCCCCTGTGGTGCCCCTGGCCTGTGCCCAGGCACCCTTCCAACCGGTGTGGGTGCAAGACGTGGCCCAAGCCTTGGTCACTGCCTTGCAGTCGCCCACCAGCCACGGCCAGCGCTATGAATTGTTTGGGCCTGAGGTGTTCACCCTGGCCCAATTGGTGCGCTTGGCCGGTGAATGGGCGGGTCACCCCCGGCCCATTTGGCCGCTGCCTGAAGCACTGGCGCAAGCCCAGGCTTGGGTGATGGAACACCTGCCCGGCCCCACCTTGATGAGCCGCGATAACCTGGCTTCGATGCAAACACCCAATGTGTCCAGCGGTGCTTGCCCTGGCTTGTCTGCACTGGGTGTGCTGCACGCAACACACATCTCCAGCGTATTCCCCGCCCGCACACCACCTGCCAGCTGACATGTTGACCCTCTACATCGGCAATAAAAATTACTCTTCTTGGTCCATGCGCCCTTGGGTGTTGTTGCGCCAAGCCGGCATTGAATTCACCGAGCACAAAGAACGCTTTGATTCGTTTGAAGCGCAGTCTCAGTTCAAGCACGCTTTGCTGGCCCTCAACCCCCACGGCAAGGTGCCAGTGTTGGTCGACCAAGGCTTGGTGGTGTGGGACTCCTTGGCCATCGCCGAATATGTGGCCGAAAAATTCCCCGAGTTGGCGCTGTGGCCCCGCGAAGCCCCACTGCGCGCGCGGGCATGCAGCTTGTGCGCCGACATCCACAGCGGCTACACCGCGCTGCGCAATCACTGTGGCATGAACATCGAAGCCGATTTGCGCGATGTGGGCCAAAGCCTGTGGGCGCAAAAAGCCGATTTGCGTGAGGATGTGCACCGCTTGTGCCAGGTATTGACCAAGCCGCTGTCTCAACAGACCACGCCCGCCATGCTGATGGGCACGTTTGGCATCGTCGACGCTTTTTATGCCCCCGTTTGCTCGCGCATCCGCACCTACGGCTTGCCGGTCAATGATGTGGTGAAAGCCTATGTCGATCGCGTGCTGGCCCTGCCAGCTGTCCAAGCCTGGTATGCCGACGCCCTATTGGAGCGCGACTTTTTGCCCTTTGAAGAGCCGTATCGATCTGCGCCTGAGTCGCACCACAAGCCTGTGTGAACGGTTGGCACCCGTGGCTGCGATCCGCTTTGGGTTGACAGCTTGCCAAACCACAGGGTTATGATTTGGATATGAAAACATTCTTTGCCCTGGTGCTTTGCGCCTTGACCCACCTCGCCACCTTCGCACAAACCAGCGGCGACAAAGTGATCTATCACATCGACCATGCCGCCAGCCAAGCCACCAAAGGCCTGCGCAACATCCGCAACCATTTGGATGTGGCCCCCGATACCCAAATCGTGGTGGTCACCCATGCCGAAGGCGTGGATTTTTTGATGGAGGGTGCCAAAGACAAGCAAAACCCCAACATCGATTACGCCGCCCTGGTGTCGGCCCTGAAAGCACGCAACGTGCGATTTGAAATTTGTGAAATCACCCTGAAGAACCGCAACCTCAACAAAAACCAGTTCAACATGGATGCCGAATTCACCCCGTCGGGCGTGGTGCGCATCGGCCGCTTGCAAGCCCGCGACGGCTACGCCTACATCAAGCCTTAACGCCCACTCCAGTGTGCGCCAGCACACCCTGCTTTGTCATAAAAGCTTCACAAAACGGTCGCCCACGGGCACGAAGGCCTGTGTTAACGTTTCGACCCTTTTCAGTGCTATCTAAGGTTTACCCATGCGCCCCATCAAGCAAGTTCGCCGTTTGATCAAATCAGACCCCACCTCTGCCTCGGCCCAAGCTTTTTCAGATTTGATTTTGGCGCTGGAATCCGAGGCAGCATCCCCCATCAAAGGCCTGTACCAACTGTCTCCGGACGACTTTGATTTGGCCATCCAACTGCTGAAAGATTGGCGCCTCGATCGCTTTTATGAAGGGAAGGCCAAAGCCTTCGATCTGGCTTATCAAGCCCACGATTTGCAGCACCCCGCTGCCTGATACTTGCTTCAGGCCGCACCCACCAAGCTTGGGTTTGAAGCACGCGGCCATTCCGCCAAAGGTCGTTTAGCCCAACTGTGGGGCGTGGTCTTGGATGACCTGGCGAAAAATCTTCTCGGTTTTTTGAAAAATCAAGGGCCAAGCCTGGCCCAGGGCCGTGATGCGGGCTTCTTGTCCCATTTGGGCCCGCAAGGTGTGCATCTCAGCCAACTGCACAGCGGCCCTTTGAAAATCACCTTCGGCGCCCGGCTCAATCAGCTGGCCATTCTCCCCAGTGCGAATCAACTCAGCCGCTGCCGCGTGCCGATACGCCACCACGGGCAATCCGCTGGACATGGCCTCCAAGGTCACATTGCCAAAGGTCTCGGTCAGGCTGGGAAATAAAAACATATCGGCGCTGGCATAGTGCTGGGCCAAGTCTTCCCCGGTTCGAAAACCAGCAAACACCACTTGCGGGAGCTTTTTTTGCAAACCTTGTTTGAGCGGACCATCGCCCACCAACACCAGTTTGGTCTGGGGGTGCACGCCCGCCATGCGCTCAAAGGTGGACACCACCAGGCTGAGGTTTTTCTCTGCGGCCAACCGGCCCACGCACAACAGCACCAAGCTGTCCTCGCTGGCACCCCACTCCGCCCTGAGCGCGGAGGAGCGGCGCACCGGGTTGAACAAGTCGGTATCTACGCCCCGTGGCACCACATGCAGGCGCTCAAAGCCCACCGCCGACAACTCGCTGGCCAGGTCGGGCGTGGGCACCATGGTGGCCAAGGCGGCGTTGTGGAATTTGCGCATGTAATTCATGATGGCCCCACGCAACCACCCAATGCCATAGTGATCGCTGTAGGCGTGGAAATTGGTCCGAAAGTCGCTGCTCACCGGTAACTTGAGTTTTTTGGCCGCTTGCAGTGCCGACCAACCCAAGGGGCCTTCGGTGGCAATGTGAACCACATCGGGGCGATGCAGCGTCCACAAACGCGTCAAGGCCCGCTTGGCGGGAAAACCCATTTTCAGGTGCTTGTAAAACGGAATCGGCATGCCGCGCACCAGGGTTTCATCGGCCAATGATGGGCCACTTGTCACCGCGTCTTTGTTTTGGCGCGGGCGAATCAGCCACAGGGCGTGACCGCGGGCTTTCAGGCCCTCCACCGTTTTGCTCAAGGTGTAGGCCACGCCATTGATATCAGGTGGGTAGGTCTCGGTGACGACGGCGATGCGCAGCGGTAACGAAGAGCCGTTGAAACACACCACATCGATCGAGGCATCTGCTTGCATGCCAGAAATATGACACGCCCACATCACAGTTTGATGACAAACACGCTCGCCAAGGGCGATGAAAAGAACAAGGCTTCAGTGTCATCAAAATTTCACTGAAATTCGCCACATTTCCATTTATTGTTTTTGCTTTTACCCCACAGACCTCAGGAGAACCCATGAAAGAATTGTTGCAAACCCTGCGCACCCAACGTTGGGATGACCACCGCTACTACCACCACAGCCGCATCAACCAGGCTTTGCATTTGGTCAGTGCCCTCTCTTTTTTGGTGGCCTATGCCTATTTGTTCATTGACCCAGTGGTATCAGCCTTGATCGCGTGGCTGGTCTCGATGACCACACGCCAAGCCGGCCACTTCTTTTTTGAGCCCAAAGGATTTGACGTGGTGAACAACGCCACCCATGAACACAAAGAAGAGATCAAGGTCGGCTACAACCTGCGCCGCAAGGTGGTGTTACTGGCCATTTGTGGCGCCATCCCCGTGATCGCGTACTGGATGCCTGACTACCTGACCTGGGCTGTTCCTGAAGCTTACGAAGACACACCGGTTCGCATGACCGCCATGGCTTGGTTGTTTTTGGGCGCAGCCGGCTTGGTCTTCAGGGTGATGCAACTGTGGGTGCAAGATGGTTTGATGGCCGGCGTGGCCTGGGCCTTGAAGATCATCACCGACCCCTTCCACGACGTCAAAATGTATTACCGTGCGCCGTTTTACCTGGCCAAGGGTCAATTTCTCGACCCCATGGACCACGTCAAGTCACACTGATCACACCGCCCATTTGATTCGGACCATTTCGCGCATGACTTCACGCCGAATGGTCCGATTGCTTTGCCCCTGCCCCGTCCACCACCAACCATCGTTTTGCATGGCTTGAGCGGCTCGGATGAACCGCTGGCAGAACTCGGCGAAGTGCTCATCCTCGAACGCAAAGTTGAAAATGATCCGTCCCGTGCCCACCCAACTGAGGGCAATGCCTTGTTCGCGCATATAAAACTGCAGCATCCAGTTGTAGCGGCTCGGGACCTCATAGACCACACTCCACACCGTGGCCATGCCGACCACCCGCACGGGCAAGTCTTGTCCCAGCAGTTGATCGTTGAGTTGCTTCATGCGGTCGATCCACAAGCCCTCCATTTTTTGGTACACCGCTTGAATGGCCGGCCCTTGCACCCGCTTGAGAAACACATTCATCGCGCCCATCACACCGGGATGTGCATTGAAGGTGCCACGGGCAAAACAAATATTGCCCGGCTTTTCTTCATGGAAGCGGCGCATCCATGCGGCCTTGCCGCAGACCACGCCCACCGGAAAACCGCCGCCCAGTGTCTTGCCATATGTGACCATGTCGGCGTCCACGCCAAAAAAGGCTTGCGCACCACCCAGGCCCAAACGAAAGCCCATGAACACCTCGTCCATGATGAAGGCAATGCCTTTTTCATCACACACTTGGCGCAGCTCTTTGAGCCACTGGGCATAAGCGGCTTTGTCATACGACAGTTGGCGCGAGCCATCGATCAGGGTCGAGTCGCTGGGTGCGGCCTTGTTGGGGTGCATGGCCTGCAAGGGGTTGACCAACACGCAGGCAATGTCCTTGCGCTGGCGCAACACCTTGAGGGTTTGGGGATGCATCTCGTTGAGGGTCAATGTATCGTTCGACGGCGGCATGGGGTTGCCGGGGCCTGGCTGCACATCGTCCCACCAGCCGTGGTAAGCCCCGGTGAAGCGAACCACTTTGCGCTTGCTGGTGTGGTAGCGCGCCAAACGCACCGCTTGCATGACCGCCTCGGTGCCCGACATGTGAAACGAGACCTCGTCTTTGCGCGCGATTTGACACAGCATCGTCACGTTTTCTTGCACGCAGGGGTGATATGCACCGAGCACAGGGCCCAGGTCGCGCACCAGGTCCATGCCCTCTTGCATGCAGCTTTTGTAGAAGTCGGCACCAAACAAGTTGACGCCATAACTGCCGGTGACATCCAGGTGCCACTGTTCATCGGCGTCGGCCACCCACACCCCTTTGCTGTGGGCCCAGTAGCTGCCAATTTGCAAGTTCTCGCTCAGGAACTTTTGAAACTGAAACGGCACCCGGTAGCGCGAGATCAACTGCATGTCCGACACCATGGGCTTGGTGGCCTGGGTCAGCGCCAATGTTTGAGGGCTGCGTTGGGCCAAGGTGCTGCCCAATCGCTGCAAAGCGTGTTGACGCTGGGTGCCCACCGCTTCAGGGGCGTGATCCATCCGAAACCATTTCTCACCCGTGTAGTCATAGGCCGGTGCCCAGTTGGCCAGTCGTTTGGCCCAACGCAAATGCCCCGCCATCGAGGGGTGCTTGGCCAGCGACAGTTGCAAGCGCTGCCACAGCTTGGGGCCCCCAACCAACGCCAACAAGGCGCAGGCCAAGATGATCAAGGACGAAAAACCATTTTCTTCAAACATGTGCTT
>CAXNFO010000133.1:0-5966 GCA_964201395.1 Limnohabitans sp. | reverse complement strand
GGCGATGCGCACAAAAAATTGGTCAAGTCGGGCGACTGGCGCGAGAACATCGACTTGCACCACCACCGCTATGTCACCGAAGACATCGAACTGGGCTTGGCCTTTTTGTGTTCTGTCGCGCGCTGGGTGGGCGTGGATGCGCCCATCGCCCATGGCTTGGTGGCCATCACGGGCGGTTATTTGGGGCGCGATTTGCGCCAGGGCCCCCGCAGCTTCGAGGCCTTGGGCCTGCTGCACCACAGCCCAGCGCAATTGCGCGAGTTGCTGCACCAAGGAGAGGGTGCATGAGCGTGGCGCGTTTTGTCGCGGTCGGCGCTGGCCGCATGGGCCGCAGCATTGCGACGGCGTTTGCTTATGCCGGGCATCGTGTCGCCGTGGTCGATTTGCGCTCGCGCACGCCCGACCAATGGCAAGCTTTGCAGCAAGAAGCCTCGGATGAGGTACGGGGCAGTTTGAACAGCTTGGCTGAGTTGGGGGCTTTTGACCCAGCGCTGGTCGCGGCCATGGTGGCGCGCGTGTCTTGGGTCAACGAGGCGGGTGCCGATGCCGCGCTGGCCCAAGCCGAGATGGTGTTTGAAGGTGTTCCTGAAACCATGGCCGCCAAGCAAAGCGCAATGGCGCGCATCGGTACGGCTTGCCGCGCCGATGCCATCATCACCTCCACCACCAGCAGCATATTGGTCACTGATTTGGTGCCGTGGGTGCAAGGGCCGGAGCGGTTTTTGAACATCCATTGGCTCAACCCGGCGTATTTGATCCCGGTGGTCGAGTTGAGCACCCATCCCCGCCTGGACCCGGCGGTGCTGGCGCGCGCCAAAGCCTTGATGAGCGCCATTGGCAAACTGCCGGTGGTGTGTGGCCCCACACCGGGTTACATCGTGCCGCGCTTGCAAGCCCTGGTCATGAATGAAGCCGCGCGCATGGTTCAAGAGGGCGCAGCAACCGCTGAAGAAATCGATGTGGCCACCCGCTACGGCATGGGATTGCGTTTTGCGGCGCTGGGCGTGATCGAGTTCATCGATGTGGGTGGCAACGATATTTTGTTCCACGCCAGCCGCGAAATGGCCGCCAGCATCGATCCACACCGCTATGCCACCCCGGCCATCGTGTCCGACAAAATGGCCCAAGGCCAGCTCGGCTTGAAAACCGGTGCTGGTTTTTACGATTACGATGGCCGCGATATCGCGGCCTATCGCCGAGACATCCTGTCTCGAACCCTGGGCATGCTCCAACATGCCGGGCATTGGCATCCCCCCGCAACCACCACCCACGACTGAAGGAGTTCACCATGTCACCGAATCGTTTTAAACGCCACACCCTGTTGGGTTTGTGCGTGGCCGCAGCTGCATTGGCCGCTCCCCTGGCCGCGCAAGCCCAGGAGATCACCCTCAAGGCGGTGAACGCATTCCAAGAGGGCACCTATTACGCCCGCAACTTTGAGCGTTTCGTGAAAAAGGTCAACGACGAGGGCAAAGGCCTGGTGCAGATCAACTACATCGGTGGCCCCAAGGCCATCCCCACTTTTGAGCAGGGCAATGCTTTGCGCAGTGGCGTGGTCGACATGTCCAACACCACCACTTCGTTTGTGGCCGGCATCGTGCCCGAAGGCCTGGCCATCAATTACACCAACCAAACCATGGCCGAGATGCGCAAAAACGGCGCCATCGATTACTTGAACAAAATCATGATGGAAAAAGGCCTGTACTACTACGCCCGCACCGGCGAAGGCGTGCAGTACTACATCTACAGCAACAAGCGCATCGACAAGGCCGATCTGACCGGATTGAAGCTGCGCATTGCGCCCATCTACCGCGATTTCTTCCAAAAGCTGGGCGCCAACGTGGTGCAAATCGCCCCCGGTGAGGTCTACACCGCTTTGGAGCGCGGCGTGGTCGACGGCTACGGCTGGCCCCTGCTGGGCATTTTCGATTTGGGCTGGCATGAAAAAACCAAGTTCCGCATTGAGCCGGGCTTTTACGCCATTGAGCTGGGTGTGATCTTCAGCGCCAATACCTGGCGCAAACTCAACCCCGCTCAGCGCGCTTTCTTGGAAAAGCAGGCGGTTTGGTTGGAAAGCCAGAACGTGGACATGGCGGCCAAAGATGCACCTGCCGAAATCAAAAAGCAGCAAGACGCGGGTTTGCAGGTCATCAAACTGGACGCCGAGCAGTCACGCATTTTGCAAAAAACCGCCTACGATGCCGCCTGGGATGCGGTGGTCAAGTCCAGCCCGGCGCATGGCGCCAAGCTGCGCGAAATGCTTGAACCCAAGTAAGGTGTTGACATGATGAATCGTTGGTCCCGCGTGTTGGGCCAGGTCTACGAAGCCCTGGCTTGGATGGCTTGCGCCATGTTGTTCGCCCTGATGCTGGTGATTTGCGCCGATGTGTTTTTGCGCAACGTCCCCCTCATCCCAGGCTTGCGCGGCATGCCGGCGACCAACGATTTGTCAGAGGCTTTTTTGTACCTCATCACCTTGTTCGCGGGACCGTGGTTGCTGCGACTGGGCCAGCACATCCGGGTAGATATTTTGTTGCGTGCCATCCCGCCCCTGTGGGCTTGGTATTGCGAATGGGCCGTGGATGTGCTGGGCTTGCTGTGTTCTTTGGTGATTGCTTGGTACGGCTTGACCACCACCTGGGACAGCCTGCAAACCGGTGAAATGTTCATCAAAGCCTTGACCACCCCAGTGTGGTGGTGGCTGGCATTTTTACCGCTGACATTTGGTTTGTTGGCCGTGGAATTTCTGTTTCGCATGCACCGCTTGATGCATGGCGAGCGCGCGCCGCGCGAAGAAGCGGTTTCAGCCGCCTAAAACCCACGAAGGATTTTCATGAGTTGGCAATTGGCGTCTTGGTTGTTGTTGGGCGGATCCACCGTGCTGCTCTTTTTGGGTTTGCCGGTGGTGTTCTCGTTTTTGGTCATCAACGTGATTGGTGCTTGGCTGATCTTGGGCGGGGAGGCCGGCATTGCGCAAATGGTGCGCAATTGCGTCGGCTCGGTGGCCAGTTTTTCCCTCACCCCCATTCCCTTGTTTGTGCTCATGGGCGAGGTGTTGTTCCACACCGGCTTGGCGGTCAAGGTGATCGACGGCATAGAGCGCCTGATCAGAAACCTGCCCGGTCGTTTGGCCGTGGTGGCGATTGTGGCTGGCACGGTGTTTTCTGCCATCTCGGGCTCGACCATCGCCACCACCGCGATGTTGGGCGGATTGATGGTGCCGCTGATGCTGCAACGCGGTTATCACCCCACCATGGCCACCGGGCCGGTGATGGCCATTGGCGCGGTGGACATGCTGATCCCGCCCTCGGCGTTGACGGTGTTGCTCGGCTCGCTGTCGGGCATTTCGATCAGCAAATTGCTCATTGGCGGCGTGGTACCGGGTTTGATTTTGAGTGTGGTGTTTGTGGCTTACATCATCATCCGGGTGAAAATTCAACCGCACCTGGCACCCAAAACCGAATTCACCGAGTACAAGGGTTGGGCCATGTTCCAACCCTTTGTGAAATATGTGCTCCCTTTGGTGTCGATTTTTGCGGTGGTCGTGGGCGTGATGATCGCAGGAATTGCCACCCCCACGGAATCGGCGGCGATTGGGGCCTTCACCACCGTGTTGTTTGCCATGGCCTACCGCGCTTTGACGGTGAAGAACATGCTCGAGAGCTTGCGTGCCACGGTCACCATCTCGGGCATGATTTTGTTCATCATCATCGGTGCCACCACATTTGCCCAAATCTTGTCCTTCTCCGGCGTGAGCAACGGCGTGGTCCAGGTCATCACTGGCTCCAACTTGTCCACCAACGCCATCATTGTGGGCATGCTGCTGATTTTGATTTTCTTGGGCGTGTTTGTGGACCAGGTCAGCATGATGCTCATCACCTTGCCCATCTTCATGCCCATCATCCAGTCATTGGGTGTGGACCCCGTGTGGTTTGGCATCATGTTCTTGATCTGCATGCAACTGGGTTTGCTGCTGCCCCCGCACGGTTTGTTGCTCATGACCATGCGCGGTGTGGCTCCTAAAGAGGTCACCATGATGCACATTTTTCAAGCCGTGGTGCCCTATTTGGCATTCAGCTTTGCGGTGCTGGCGTTGGTGTTCTTTTGGCCGCCTGTGGCCACTTGGTTGCCCAACTTGTTGAGTTGATGCACCGAGCCGAGTCCATGAGCGCTGAGTTGCCGAACCTGTCCGTTCACCCCTTGGTGCAAGACGATCGTGTGCACCGCGATTTGTACACCGATGCGGACTTGTTTGCGCAAGAGCAGCAGCGCTTTTTTGGCCGCGCTTGGTTGTTTGCCGGACACGGCAGCCAAATGCCCGAGGTGGGCAACTTCATCACGGTGTCTTTGTCTGGCCAGCCCATTTTGTTGCTGCGCGATGCGCAGGGTGATATCCAGGCGTTTTTCAACCGCTGCGCGCACAAAGGCTCCCAGCTCTACACCCAAGCCCAAGGCCATTTGGGCAAGATGTTGCGCTGTCCCTACCACGCTTGGTCTTATCGCCTGGACGGCCAGCCCTTGGCCAGGCCCCTCAAAGATGGGTATGTGGGCACCGGCTTGGATGCCAGCCCCAATGGCCAAGGCCTCACTCGCCTGCCCGGCGTTCAGATTTACCGCGAATTTGTGTTTGTGCGCCTGAGCCCTGAGGGTGTGGACTTTGACACTTACTTTGGCGACGCTTTGCGCGCCATTGACAACATGGTGGAACGCTCGCCGGTGGGCCGATTGGAGGTCGCCGGCGGGGTCTTGCGCAACACCATGGCGTGCAATTGGAAGATGTACTTGGAAAACATCAACGACTCCGTGCACCCGGTATCAGCCCACGAGTCGGCCAGCAGTGTGGCGCGTCAAATGTGGCAGCAGCAGCCCAGCGGTGCGCCCATGCCCATGGCCATGGAGCAAATCTTGCCCTTTGCCAATGGCTACGATTATTTCGATCAGATGGGCGCGCGCATCCACCCCCAAGGTCACAGCTTGTTGGGGGTGAACTTCAGCATCCATTCGGCCTATCCCGTACCCGCCGATTACCAAGCCGCACTCGAGGCCCGCTGGGGCGCTGAGCGCACCCAAGAGGTGTTGCAACGATCACCTCAAAATGCGGTGCTCTACCCCAGCATCGCCTTGAAGGGTTCACCTTTGTCGATGCGTGTCATCCGCCCCCTGGCGGTTGACCGCACCTTGGTGGAGGCCTGGAGTTTCCGAGCCGTGGGCGCGCCTGACGTGCTGCTCGAGCGGGCCATGACCTACAACCGCCTGGTGTTTTCGCCGATGTCGGTGGTGGCCCACGATGACGTGCATTTGTTTGAAAGCATTCAACAAGGCCTGCAGGCCCAAGGACAGCCTTGGGTGAGTTTGCACCGCAATCACCAAGCCGGCGAAAGTGCGCACACCAGCGCCGACACCAACAGCGCCAATGAATGGTTGATGCGCAACCAATACCGTGCATGGGCGCAGGCCATGGCCCAACCACTGACTTCGGAGTTGGCATGAGCGCCGCAGATGTCCAAGCCGTGCAAGACTTTGTCCTGGCCGAGGCGCGCTTGCTCAACCAAGCCCGTTACCAGGACTGGTTGGCTTTGTTTGCGCCAGAGGGCCGTTACTGGGTGCCTTTGGGTGGTGACACCCAAAGCGAGTCTGACACCCACAACGCTTTGGCCGACGAAGACCGCCTGCTGCTCAGCCTGCGTGTCGAACGCTTGCTGGCGGGGCGTGCCCATTCACAACAACCTGCCAGCCGCAGCGCCCATGTGCTGCAGGCCCCGCAGGTTGACTTGTGTGACGGCCAGCGGGCCGAGGTGTACACACCGTTCACCTACATCGAGAGCCGTGGCGAGCAACAAATCTGGTTGGCCGGGCACTGGTGCCATCGCCTGTGTCGCGAAGATGGCGCTTGGCGCATCGCCCTCAAGCGGGTCAACCTGGTCAACGCGGGCGCAGCCCACTTGGCCATTCAACTGTTTCCCTGA
>CAXNFO010000132.1:0-5975 GCA_964201395.1 Limnohabitans sp. | reverse complement strand
GAGTTGCCGCAAAACTATGCCAAGGTCATGACCAGCGACAGCCCCAAGTTCAACAAACTGTTCCACGGCTTGCTGGACCGCGGCGTGTACATCGCACCGGCTTTGTACGAGGCTGGTTTTGTCAGCGGCGCCCACACCGCAGACGACATCGCCGCCACGGTGCAAGCCGCGGCCGAGGTGTTTGCCACGCTGTAAAAGCCTGTGCGCCGCTTGAGCCGCCGCACCTGCTTGTGCCACTTTTCGTCCTGCCAGGGCGCCACCCTTTGAAGGACTTTGATGAAAAAAACCCACCCCCTGATGGTTGAGGGCAAAAAGCCCGAGCGTGTGCTGGACGCCCTCAAACACACGCTGCGGCTGTATGTGCGCCGCGAACGCCACAAGCCCCTGCCCGAAGGCGTGGACTATTGGGACTTCGATTGCCAAATGGGCTTGCAAGCCGACACCGCCCAGCGCGTGCACGTGGCCGAATTGAACAAAGCCTTGGACGCTTTGGCCATTGACGGCGCTGTGGCCGTGTATGTGGAAATTTTGCGCAAACCCGGCATTCGCCAAAGCAAACCACCCGCCCCTGAAGAGCAGATGGGGTCAACAGAGGCCCAAAGTCCGATCGAGCCATAACGGCGCACGGGGCCGCCCGGGCCTTTGCTTGGCACGGCAGTGTTAACCCTGCACCCCTGTAGCATTCAGCACCAAACTTGCAGAACCGTGTGCAACCGCCACCACAGCCTGGACCAGCAACTGTGCCGCTGGCTGCTGCTCAGCCTGGACCGCTTGACCGGCCCGAATTTGGTGATGACGCAAGAATTGATCGCCAACATGTTGGGGGTGCGCCGCGAAGGTGTCACCGAAGCCGCCGGGCAACTGCAAAAAGCCGGGCTGATCAGTTACACACGCGGTCGCATCAAAGTCTAGGACCGGCCTGGTTTAGAGCAACGCTCGTGCGAGTGCTATGCCGTGGTGAAAAAAGAATACGACCGCTTATTGCCCAATAAGGAAGCCGTCTGAGTGTGAAATGAGCACGGCCCCAGCCGGCCTCAATATCACCACTTGTTGCGGTTCAGGTTCAGACTTGAATCAAAGCCGCGCGCAACTTGTCTTTCTTGCTCGGACGCTTGCCCTTGATGCCACCCACCCCCACCGTTGGCGCCGGTGTTTCCGTGGGCTCGAAACCGGCCACCACCTCCAGCGGTAAGTGCACCTGTGCGCGTCTTTGGATCAACTGCCAATGCGCCAAGGCGTCGGCGCTGACAAAGCTCACGGCTTGACCCTGCGCACCGGCGCGTGCGGTGCGCCCAATGCGGTGGGTGTAGTCGTTGGCCGAGCGCGGCAAGTCGTGGTTGACGACCACTGGCAGCAGCGCAATGTCGATGCCGCGTGCGGCCAAATCGGTGGTGACCAACACGTCGATGCGCTTGTCTTTGAAGTCTTGCAACGCTGCTTGACGCGCCCCTTGGGACATGTCGCCATGCAAGGCGCTGGCCCGAACACCAGCGGTGCACAGCTTGTTGGCCAGGTGCGCGCAGGCATAGCGCGTGGCCACAAACACCAACACCCGCTGCCAACCCTGGGTGGTGATCAAGTGGCGCAACAAGGCGGTGCGTTTTTTGTCATCCACCGCGATGGCACGTTGCTCGATCTGCGGTGCTTCAAACACCTCAGCGGCATCGCTTTCGATGCGCAGCGGCTCGCGCAAGCCATGCAGGGCCCAGGCGGCCAACTCGGGTGTGGCGGTGGCCGACCAACACAGGGTTTGGTGTGCTTGCGTCATCAGGGCCAATACCGCTTGCAGCTCGTCGGCAAAGCCCAGCTCGAGCAAGCGGTCGGCCTCATCGAGCACCAGGTGCTGCACCTCCGACAAACGCAGGGCGTTGTGCGCCACCAAGTCGAGCAAGCGCCCAGTGGTGGCCACCACCACATCGGCACCACCACGGAGGGCCATCATTTGCGGGTTGATCGACACCCCGCCGTGGGCCACCACCGCTTTGAGCCCCAAGCTGTCCGCCACTTGGCGCAGCACTTGCCCCACTTGCAGCGCCAGCTCGCGGGTGGGCACCAGCACCAGGCAGCGGATGGGCCGGCGGAAATTGGTTTGCTTGGGCGCTTGCAAAATTTTTTGCACCAGGGGCAAGACATAGGCCAAGGTTTTGCCCGACCCGGTGGGCGCACTGGCCCACACATCGCGGCCTTGCAACACGGCAGGAATCGCCTGCGCTTGAATGGGCGTTGGGATGTGCAAGCCCATGCTGTCCACGGCGCGCATCAGCGCAGGGCTCAGGGCCAGTTCAGAGAAGTTCAAAAGGGGGGTCCAAGTGGGTCAGGTGGGGAGGATGGCTTTGGAACGGAATGTACAGCCCTGGGCTGCTGCGAATGTGGTCACACTCCGAATGGGCCCACACCTCCATGGGCGCCAGTTGGGCGAATATTTGCCATTTGAAGCCAAAAGGCACACACTGCGTTAAACTCAACGCATGAAGCCATTTCGATGGAGCCCTGAAAAAAACGAGCAACTCCAGCTTGATCGGGGCATTTCATTCGAGAACATGGTGGTTGCCATTGAGTCGGGGGGCCTGTTGGACATCCTGGCTCACCCGAATTTGGCCAAGTACCCCAAGCAAAAGATGCTTGTCGTTGCCAGTGACGGCTACGCGTACTTGGTCCCATTTGTCGAGGAAGATGACCATTTTTTTCTAAAGACAGTCATACCCAGCCGCAAGGCAACGCGTGACTATTTGAACCAAGGTGAAACAGATGCCTAAAACCGATGCAGACGAAACAGATATTCTTTCCGCATATGAAAGTGGCAGGCTGAAGTCTGTGGCGACAAGGGCAGAACTTGCAAAGTTCAAGTCTGCAGCTCGGGCCACCGCCATCAAAGACCGCCGGGTCAATATCCGGCTGTCAACTGGCGACCTGCAAGACATACAGGCCAAGGCGCTTGCAGAGGGGTTGCCGTATCAAACGCTGATCGCGAGTGTTTTGCACAAATATGTGACAGGTCGCCTGTCAGAACGCGAGATCGGCGCTTCGGGAAAGTGATCCAACATTTGGCCCGGCCGACACAAGGTCGAAGCCAGGACCCAAACGGCTCAATGCCTGAAGTGCCGCACCCCAGTGAACACCATGGCCACGCCGCGCTCGTTGGCGGCGTCAATCACTTCTGGGTCGCGCATTGAACCACCGGGTTGAATGACGCAGGTCGCGCCCTCGTCGACCACCACGTCCAGGCCGTCGCGGAAGGGGAAGAAGGCGTCGCTGGCCACCGCCGTGCCTTGCAGGCTCAAGCTGGCGTGACCGGCTTTGATGGCGGCGATGCGGGCTGAGTCCAAGCGGCTCATTTGCCCGGCGCCCACACCCATGGTCATGCCGTCGCGGCAAAACACGATGGCGTTGCTCTTCACAAACTTGGCCACCTTCCAGGCGAACAACAGGTCTTCGATTTGCTGCGGCGTGGGTTGCTTGTGGGTCACCACCTTCAAGTCGCTGGCTTGCAGCACATGGTTGTCGGCGGTTTGCATCAGCACGCCTGAGCCAATGCGTTTGATGTCCACCGTGTTTTGGCCGCGCGCCCAATCGGTGTCGCCACCGGGCGGCAGGTTAATTTGCATGACCCGCACATTGGCCTTGGACTGCAACAAGGCCAGTGCTTCGGCGCTGTAAGAGGGCGCAATCAGCACTTCCACAAATTGTTTATGCACCGCTTCTGCGGCGGCCAAGTCGACCGCGCAGTTGAAGGCAATGATGCCGCCAAAGGCCGATGTGGGGTCGGTTTGAAACGCTTTGCGGTAGGCCTGCAAAGCATCTGCGCCCAAGGCCACGCCACAGGGGTTGGCGTGTTTGACGATCACGCACGCGGGCGTGGCAAAGCTTTTCACACACTCCCAGGCCGCGTCGGCGTCGGCGATGTTGTTGTAGGACAGCTCTTTGCCTTGCAACTGCACGCCCATCACCAAAGAGCCGGGGGCGGGGTTCACATCGCGGTAAAACGCCGCGAGTTGGTGTGGGTTTTCGCCGTAGCGCAGGTCTTGCAGTTTGACAAAGCGGCCATTCGCTTGCCAAGGGAAAACGGTGAGCTTTCCATCGACTTGGATGCGCGACAAGTGGTCGCTGATGGCGCCGTCGTACTGGCTGATGCGGTTGAACGCGGCCACGGCCAATGCAAAGCGGGTGGTGTCGCTCCAGTGGCCGTTTTGGCGCAACTCGTCCACCACCGGGCCGTATTGCGCGGCGTCGGTGAGCACCGCCACATGCTTCCAGTTTTTGGCGGCACTGCGCACCATGGCGGGGCCGCCAATGTCGATGTTCTCGATCGCGTCTTCCAAAGTACAACCGGGCTTGGCCACGGTGGCTTCAAAGGGGTACAGGTTGACGACCAACATATCGATGGTGTCAATGCCATGCGACTGCAAAGCCTGCATGTGCGCGGGCAGATCGCGGCGGGCCAGCAAGCCCCCGTGCACCATGGGGTGCAGGGTTTTGACGCGGCCATCGAGCATCTCGGGAAAGCCGGTCACATCGGCCACCTCGCGCACGGGCAGGCCTTGGTCGCGCAACAACTGCGCCGTGCCACCGGTGGAGATCAGGCCCACGCCCAGCGCGTGCAAGGCCTGGGCAAGCTCAACAATGCCGCTCTTGTCGGAGACAGAAATCAATGCGTTCATGGGGGTCCAGGGTTGGCGCAGCGCTTGAGGTCCAGCTGACGCGAGGGAAAAGAATCAAAGCAGATTGTGCTCGGTGAGTTTTTTGCGCAAGGTGTTGCGGTTCAGGCCCAACCACTGCGCGGCACGCGACTGGTTGTCTTCGGCGTGCTTCATGACGATTTCAAGCAAGGGCTTTTCGACCGTGCGCACCACCATGTCGTGCAAATTGCCGGGTTCGGTACCGCGCAAATCGCGAAAGTAGGTCTCCAGGCTGGAGCGAACCACGTCTTCTATGTTTTTTTTGCTCATGCGAACTGTGTCTCTGTGGTCGGGGCGCTGGCCGCTTCAGCCATGGGCATGCGGTCTGAGGTTTGGGCCCATTGATCTAAAAATAGACCCAAGGCATCGGCCTGGGCCTGCGGGTCTTCCAAGGTGTTGATGTGCTGGCGAAACGCCTCGCCACCGGGCATGTGGCGCACATACCAGCCCAGGTGTTTGCGGGCCGTGCGCACACCGGTGTATTCGCCATACAAAGCGCAGTGCTCGTGCAAATGCGCGAGCAGCGATCGGCGCACCTCGGCCACCAAAGGGGGCGCCAAGCTGTCACCGGTGGCCAGGTGGTGGGCGATTTCGCGAAAAATCCAAGGCCGCCCTTGTGCCGCACGCCCCACCATCAGGGCGTCCGCGCCTGTGAGGTCCAGCACAGCCCGGGCTTTTTGCGGTGAGTCGATGTCGCCATTGACCACCACCGGGATGCGCAGGCGCGACTTGACCTCGGCCACGGTGAGGTACTCAGCCTGGCCTTTGTAGCCTTGATCGCGGGTGCGGCCATGGATGGTGAGCATTTGCACCCCCGCTTGTTCTGCGGCCAAGGCCAACGCCAAGGCATTTTTATTGTCAGCGTTCCAACCGGTGCGCATTTTCAAGGTGACCGGCACGCCCATGGGCGCACAGGCCTGGACCACCGCTTCCACAATGGCCAGCGCCAGCGGTGGGTTTTGCATCAGCGCCGAGCCCGCCCACACATTGCAGACTTTTTTGGCGGGGCAGCCCATGTTGATGTCGATGATTTGCGCGCCATGGTCGATGTTGTGGCGCGCGGCATCGGCCATCATTTGCGGGTCGGTGCCGGCAATTTGCACCGCGATCGGCCCGCTCTCGCCACGGTGATCGGCACGGCGCAAGGTTTTGGCGGTGTGCCACAAATCACGCTTTGATGTGATCATCTCGCTCACCGCATAACCCGCACCCCATTGCTTGCACAGTTGCCGAAACGGCCTGTCGGTCACCCCCGCCATGGGGGCGACCATCAAGCGGTTGGTCAAAGCATAAGGTCCG
>CAXNFO010000131.1:0-5986 GCA_964201395.1 Limnohabitans sp. | reverse complement strand
GCCGCCACACCAGCTTGCACCAACGAGCAGGCCAAGATGATGTGCAGCCGGTTCAACCGGTCGGCCACATGGCCCGCCCACAAGGTGAGCAACAAGGCGGGGACAAATTGATAAAGCCCGACCAGCCCCAAGTCCCAGGCGCTTTGGGTGGTTTCATACATTTGCCAGCCCAAGGCGACCATCATCATTTGATTGGCACAAGTGGTGGTGATGCGGTAGCCCCAGTAGCGCATGAAGCTGCGCTGGGCCCATATGTCTTTGAAAGCGTAGGTATCCACCCGGTCAGCTTACCTTGTTTCTAGCGCGTGTCTGGGTAGACTTGTCGCACCCGTTGCCGAGCGAAGGCGGCCACGCCCTCATCGTCAAGGGCCCACTGAAGGGGGGCAGACACCCGGGCCAAAGCTTGGCGCACCCACCAGCGCTCACCCCAACTGGGTTCGGCTTGCCCGAGCAAGGGGTGAACCCACGGGGGCAAGCTGTGGTGGGCGGCGCGCACCACCAACTTCATCAAAGGTTGGTAGACGGCTTGGGTGGGATAGTCATTGAGGCGTTGGAGCACATACCGCGTGCGCTCATCACAGCGCAATTCAGGCAGGTAGCTGAGCAAGCGGCGCTCACAGGCGGCGCGGTGGCTGGGCACCGGGCCTGTGCCCATGGCGCTGCCCAGCACCGCCATTTCCGCGAAGTAGCGGTCTTGCGCATGTGTGTTCAAGGCGGGGCAGCCATGCTCGTCATAAGCCCGCATGAAACTGGTGCATTCAGCCAGGTGCACCCAAGCCAGCAGGTGGGGGTCATCGGCGCGGTAGGCCTGGCCGTGGGCATCGACCCCATTCACTTGGCGGTGGATGCGCTTGACCCGTTCCATGGCTTGTTCGGCCATGTCACGCCCGCCAAAGGTGGTGGCTGCGATGAAAAAAGCGGTGCGGCCCAGACGTGCGCCCAAGTCGTCGCGAAAGCTGGAGTGGTCCCAGACACCCGCCAAGGCGCGGGGGTGCAAGGCTTGAACGATCAAAGAAGCGATGCCACCCACCATCATGGCCATGAAATGTGCATGCACTTGCCAGGCGCTGCTGTCGGGCCCCAACAGGCCCGGGTCGCCAGCGGGTTGCAAAAACACCTCGGGCCGTTGCCGGGTGTGGGTCATGTCCCGCACCTGTTGTGCGATGCGCTGTTTGACGGAGTTCATGGTGAGGGCTGGCGTGAGCGGGTCTTGGACGCGCCGAAAAAAGTTTCGGGCAGATCGGTCGTTGCGAGCATAGTCTGAATGCGTTCGGCCAGTCTGCGCAGTGCCAGATCACCCATGCTGGGGTATGCTTTCACCCCGTGAAAATCACGCACGCATTCATCCTGCTGTACTTCGTGTTCTTGTTGGCCACCCTGTGGTGGGGGCCGCGCTTCATTCAGGGCCCTTGGATCTTTTTGCTGCGGGCTTTTTTCCCCAACTGGAAATTTTTTCATGCGGTGGGTGACGAGCCCCGGCTGTATGTGCGCTGTGGCGAGCCCACTAGAACCCCAAAGGGGCTGGACCCAGGTTTGGCCTGGCACCTGATTTACCCGCGCCGACCCCGTTCAATGTGGGGCTGGGTTCACAACCCAGATGTGAACTTGGCTTTGTCCCAGCAAAACCTGGTCGACCATTTGGCCCACGACCTGAATCATTTGCCCGAACAGTCCGATCCCCGCGACTTGGTGGCCTACCGCTTGGTTCAGGCCTTGGCTCGGGAGGCTTGCGTGCAACAGTTGGGGGCTCAAACGGGTCAAGTTTTTGAATTTGAAATCCGCTTGGAGCGCTCTGATCCGGAGGGGATGGTGGCGTCCCATACCTTGATGCAGGCGCCAGCGGCGGCGCTTTGAGGCGGCACAGTCAATGGGTCAGGCCTTGGACTTGGTGATGGCAGTGCGGTGTTTGGAGTGGCTGCTGGCCTGGAGCCTGGGCATCCAAACCCTGGAGTTTTTGCGCATCCACCGCTCGGGCGTGGTGGAGCGCATTTGGCGTTGGCCCGATCAAAAAGACGATGTGCCCGACCGCCCAAGATGGCTGAAGGCCTTATTGGGCCATTTGTTTCAGCCCCCCGTTCACCAGGCCCACCTGTGGTTGCGCCTGGCCGTGTTGGGCCACATGGCTTGGAATGGGTCTGAAGCCTGGCATTTTTTGTTTTTATTTTTGAGCGCCGTCGTGGTGTTGATCCGCTGGCGCGGCGCCTTCAATGGCGGCAGTGATTTCATGACCCTGGTGGTGTTGACCGGTGGTTTGCTGGCCCATGGTGTGGGCTTGTGGGCGCACCCCAGCTTGGGCTGGCAAGCTGGGCTTTGGTACATCTGCATCCACGCCATCAGCTCGTATTTCATGTCAGGCTGGGTCAAACTCAAGCACGCACAGTGGAGAAGTGGGCAAGCGCTCACAGTTTTCCTTGGCAACGCCATCCATGGCCCTTTGCCAGCCCGCAGTCCATTCAGAAAGCCCTGGTTGGCCCGCCTGAGCGCATGGGCCTTTATCCTGTGGGAATGCGCCTTTCCCTTAGCCTTGGCAGGGCCTGTGCCTGCCCAGATCATGTGCTTTTTTGCAGGTATTTTCCATTTTTTAGTGTTTTGGCATTTTGGTCTGAACCGTTTCTTTTGGGCTTGGGTGACGTGTTTCCCAGCGGTTATTTACTGCTCAGACTGGAAAATGGGTATTTAAGTGCTAAATTAATGCGGATTGATGTGCAGTCCATTGGCTGAAAACCCTGAGTTTTAATGTGTTCAAGCCTTGGCGCCAGCGGTCGATCAGTATTAAACTGCCCCTCCCAGATTTCAGGTCTCTTCCATGCAATTCATGTGGGTATCCGGCCCGACCGGTACCGTCCGATCCATCTCCATCACAGCGCGCAAGGTCATCATGGCCACGGCGGGCTTGTCTGTGGCCTTGATGCTGGTGGGATTTGTCATGTACTTCGTGGGTTTTCGCATCGCCGTGGAGTTCAGCCCTGACTTGGCGCGCAGCATGGGCGGCGTCACCACCGAGGCCGAGCAACAGCGCATGGAAGCGGTTTATCGCGAGCGCTTGGATCAGTTGCGCCAGAACCTGCACACCACGTCCCAAGAAATCAAGCAGCTCGAAAGCCTGAAAAATCGCTTCATGGAGTTGGCCACCCCCACCCAGTTGCGTGACCGTTTTCTGAACGGCAAAAAAGACGAGGCCCGTGGCGGCCCTTTGTTGCCCACCCCCCTGCGCAATCTGTTTTTCCGCCAAACCCTGGACCAAGAGCTCAACGGCACCATGCAAGACCTGATGCGTTTGGATGCCACCGTGCGCGAGTTGCGCCAAGACTGGACCCAGCACCTGGAGTGGCTGCATTCCTTGCCCACGGGTTTGCCCATCCAGGGCGAATTCCGGGTCTCCAGCGGCTTTGGCATCCGCAACGACCCCTTCACCGGTTTGTTGGCCATGCACGAGGGTTTGGACTTCACCGCGCCCACCGGCACACCGGTGGTGGCGGTGGCACCCGGCACCGTCACCCGTTCCAGCTTTGAGGGCAGCTATGGCCAGGTCATCGAGGTCACCCACGCCGAAGGCTTCATGACCCGCTACGCCCATTTGAGCCGCCGCCGGGTGGTGGAAGGCCAAGTGGTCGAGCGCGGCACCCAACTGGGCGACGTGGGCAGCACAGGCCGATCGACCGGACCGCACCTCCATTACGAGGTGTTTCGCAAGGACCGCCCCCTCAACCCCCTGCAAGTGTTGCCCCTCGGCTCGAGCTGATGGGTTGGCTTGTGCCATAGATTGACCGCCATGTTTGAAAAGCTCAAAGACAAATCGATGATGTCCTCGCAGGAGCGGTTTGACACCATCATTGGCCGCACCACCCAAATTTATGGCCGTCTGGTGCTGCTCGACAGCGTGCGGATTGACGGCAAGGTCGAAGGCAACATCGAGACCACCAAAGAAAACAAAGTCACCGTGGCGATTGGCCCCACCGGCGAGGTGTCTGGGGACATCACTGCGCACCGGGTGATGGTGGCCGGCAAGGTCGAAGGAAATATTTACGCCTCCGAGCGCGTCGAGTTTCACAAAGATTCAGTCGTTCATGGCGACATCTCTTACGGCTCCATCGCCGTCGAGCACGGCGCACGCTTGTTGGGCTTGGTGATCCAAACCCCGAGCGGTGGCAGCAACAGCACCGCCGAAGCCGACAGCGCGATCCGCACGGCGCAAATCGGCAAGTCTTAAGCGCTCAAACGCCCGCCAAGCACACCTCCCCAGGTGATGTATCGGGCCAGCGCAAACCCCAGCTGCTGCCGGTACACGGCGGCATCCCACTGATGTTTCAAGAGGACCCAGGCATGACCACCCCCAAACATGACGCCGACTGGTACGACCGCATGTACAACAACCGGGCCATGGTGCCCGACTTTGGCCAGTACTTTGAGCGCTGGGTGCGTGATTCGGCGGCGGCACGCGGCCAGGCTTGTTCCACCAGCGTGCCCTACGGCGCCCACAGCAGCGAAACCCTGGACATCTTCCCTGCGAAAAGCACCGATGCACCGGTGTTGGTCTTCATCCACGGTGGCTACTGGCGCTTTTTGGACAAGTTTGACCACTCCTTTGTGGCCCTGCCGTTCCAAAATGCAGGTTGCACGGTGGTCGTGCCCAATTACGCCTTGTGCCCGGCGGTGACCGTGCCCGACATCGCCATGCAAATGGTGCGCGCCCTGGCCTGGGTGTGGCGCCACATCGCCGAATATGGTGGCGACCCGCGCCGAATCACCGTGGCCGGACATTCAGCTGGCGGGCATCTGGCCGCCATGTTGATGGCCTGTCAATGGCCGGTGTTTGCCCCAGACTTGCCCGCCGATGTGGTGCACAACGCCTTGTCCATCTCGGGTTTGCATGAGCTCGAGTCGATACGCCGCTCGCCGATGTTGCAGTCGGGCCTGTTGCTCACTAATGACCATGTGCTCAAAGCCAGCCCAGCGTGGATGCCCGCGCCCGCGCGTGGCGAACTGATGTGCGTGGTGGGTGGTGATGAAAGCCAAGAGTTTTTGCGCCAAAACGCCTTGATGCAACAAGCCTGGGGTGTCAAGCGCGTGCCCAAGGCCTTGGCCATGCCGGGGCGGCAGCACTTTTCCATGCTCGATGCCCTGTGCGAGCCCACCCATGCGGTTCACCACATGGCCTGCGATTTATTGGGCGTGCGACCCAGCGCCGCTTAAGTGCTGGCGCTGGTAAAGGCAAGTGCCGCGCAGCGCCTTGGCTGCGCTGGGCAAGCCCTCCCGAGGCGCAAAAAAAGCCACCGAGGTGGCTTTGGGGCGGTGAGCCAGCGCATCACATCAGCAGGTGCTCGCCAGCGTTGTCGCCACCCAAGATGACGTAATTCACCTTGCGCACGTCCATCAGCTTTTTGCCACCCGCATAAGAGATGGAGCTTTGAACGTCCTCTTGCATCTCGCGCAAGGTGTAGGCCAGTTTGCCCTTGATGGGCTCCAGAATGCGCTTGCCTTCCACGTGCTTGTATTCACCCTTGTTGAAGTCGGAAGCTGAGCCGTAATACTCTTTGAACAACTTGCCGTCGACTTCGACGGTTTGACCCGGTGACTCTTCGTGCCCGGCCAGCATCGAGCCAATCATCACCATGGTGGCGCCAAAGCGCACACTTTTAGCAATGTCGCCGTGCTCTCGAATACCGCCATCGGCAATGATGGGTTTGGTGGCCACCCGGGCACACCACTTGAGGGCCGACAACTGCCAACCGCCGGTGCCAAAGCCGGTTTTGCTCTTGGTGATGCACACCTTGCCCGGGCCAATGCCGACCTTGGTGGCGTCTGCGCCCCAGTTTTCCAAATCGATCACCGCCTCGGGGGTGCCCACATTGCCGGCAATGATGAAAGAGCCCGGCAGGTGTTGCTTGAGGTGGGCAATCATGTGCTGCACGCTGTCGGCGTGGCCGTGGGCAATGTCAATGGTGATGAAGTCGGGCACCAAACCCTCGGACACCAACTGGGCCAC
>CAXNFO010000130.1:0-5994 GCA_964201395.1 Limnohabitans sp. | reverse complement strand
GATGCAAGGCACGGACGCGCGGATGCGGGTGTCTTCGCTGATGTGGCCGTGGTCGTCAAACGGCACGTTGAGGTCGGCGCGGATAAAGACCCGTTGGCCTTGGGCTTTTCCTTGGGCGCACAGGTCGGCGAAGCGGATGATGTTCATGGTGCAGAAATATTGGTTTTTTTGATTTTAGGTGGCGGCGATGAACTGTCACGGTGCTGACATGAACCGCCCCGGCCTGAGGCCAAGCCATGACGGGGCTTACCCACCCAGCGCAGGCGCACTTGCAGCGCGCAACCAACCCCGCAAAAACCTGCAAATTGAAGAAACGTTCTTCAATTTGCAGGAAACGTTTGTTACCATTGCGCCATGATCGAGCGAAACATAGTGCCCGTGCTCCAGCAGCTGGCCACCCAATACCCGGTGATCACCCTCACCGGGCCGCGCCAAAGTGGCAAGACCACTTTGACCCGGCGCTTGTTTTCCGACAAGCCCTATGTGACGCTGGAAGACCCAGACACACGTCGCTTCGCCACGGAGGACCCCCGGGGGTTTTTGATGCAGTTCGCGCAGGGTGCGATCTTGGATGAAATTCAGCGCGCGCCCGAACTCACCTCCTATTTACAGGGGATGGTCGATGCCGACCCAAAGCCTGGCCGGTTTGTGCTGACCGGCAGCCACCAATTTGAGCTGATGAGTCAAGTTTCGCAGTCGCTGGCCGGGCGAACAGCTGTGCTTCGCCTGCTGCCTTTCACGCTGGCCGAGGTGCACCGCCTTCGCGGCGGCATGGCGTCACCGGATTTGGCACAAACGCTGCTGACTGGGTTTTATCCGCGCATACATGACCAAAGCCTGGACCCTTCTCAGGCGCTGGCCGACTACTTTGCGACGTATGTGCAGCGCGACTTGCGCCAGCTCGCTGCGGTACAGGACTTGCAGCGATTCGAGCGTTTTGTCCGCTTGTGTGCCGGGCGCACCGGGCAGTTGCTCAACCTGAGCAGTTTGGGCAACGATGCGGGTGTGACGCACTCCACCGCCCGCGCTTGGATCGACCTGCTGCAGTCGAGCTACATCGTGCACTTGCTGCCACCATGGTTTGCCAACACCGGCAAGCGCTTGGTCAAAGCATCAAAGCTTTATTTTCATGATGTGGGCTTGGCCTGTTGGCTGTTGGGCCTGCGCAGTGCCGAACAAGTGGCCCGCGACCCGCTGTGGGGCAGCTTGTTTGAAAATTTCGTCATCATGGAAGCGATGAAAGACCGGCTCAACGCCGGCGAAACGGCCGAGATGTACTTTTACCGGGACTCGGAGGGCAATGAGGTGGACTTGCTGATTCCCGTGGGCACGAAGATGCACGCCATCGAGATCAAGGCCGGTGCCACCATCAACCCAGACTATTTCAAAGGCCTCAAAACATTTGCCGCCCACCAGCCAGCGGTGTTTGCCAGCGGCTGCGTGGTGTTTGGCGGTGCAGACGGTCAAAGCCGCAGCAATTGGCCGGTGCATGCCTGGCACCAACTGCAGCACACCCCTGCCCGCTGATCACCCTTTGCAGCGGCGGCTTTACCAACCCCAGCCCATGTGCAGCGGCAAATACACCGACATGCCGACCACGATGGTGCCCAGCACCGCTTGGCCTTGGCCACGCCGGGCCAGGTAGAACGCGACGCCGGCCGCAGCGCCATACAAACGGGCGTCTTGCCAGGTGGTGATGAAGGCGCCGTGGCTGACCAGCACCTCGGGCACGACCACGGCGGCCAGCGCGGCGATGGGCGCATATTGCAAGCCGCGCTGGGCCCAGGCGGGAAAGGGCAGCTCGCGGTCGAGGATGAAGAAAAAGCAGCGCGTGAGCAAGGTGACCGCGCCCAGGCCCAACAAGGTGAAGGTGAGCACGCTGTCCATCACGCTTTGGCCCTTTTGCCCCACGGGGTTTGCTCCACCAGCAAGCACACCGCCACCGCAGCGGCGATGGCCACCAATATGTTCAAACGCAGGGGCAGCGCAAAAGCCGCCACTGCCGCCGCACCAGAGACCACCAAGGACACGGCGCGCAAACGGGTTTGGGTGAGCGAGCACAAGATGCCCACCAAGGCCAGCACGCCCGCAAAGCCCAAGCCCCATTGCATGGGCACTTGGCTGGCCAAAAAGATGCCCGCCAAGCTGGCCACTTGCCAGCCCAACCAAGACAAAAAGCAGTTGCCACAGAGGTAGGCCATTTCGTTGCGTTGGCCTGCGGCGTCGCGGGCGGGCTCGGGGTGGCGCTGGACAAATTGCACGTAGTTCAAATCGGCCACCAGGTAGCCGATGGACATGCGTTGCCAGCGCGGCCAAGCCATCAAGTAGCCCCGCATGTGCAGGCTGAACACGGCAAAGCGCAGGTTGACGCAAAAGGCGGTGGCCAGCACCACCCACACCGGCGCACCGGCGGCGAGCAACGGGGTGGCGGCGAGTTGGGCGCTACCACCGTAGACCAGCAAGGTCATCCAAATGGACACTTCGGTGCCCAAGCCCGCTTGCACCATGGCCACACCGGTCATCAGGCCCCAGGCCCAAATGCCGGGCGAGACTTTGAGGGTGTCGAGCATGCCCGCGCGAAAGGCCGGGTGGCGGTAATTGGCGGGGTCAAAAAACATGGCGGCGTGCGCGGGCTGGGCGGCTCATGCGCCCAGGATTTGCCCAAGCCCATCGGTAGTGCCACGCAAAAAATCGGCCACGGCCAAGCGTTTGCCACCGGGTTTTTGCAGTTGCAGCAAGCGCAGCACGCCTTCGCCGGTGGCCACGTCAAAGCCGTGGGCGTTGGCTTGCAACACCAAGCCGGGTGTGGGCGCGCTGGCCGGGGCGTGTGGCTGTGCTGGCAAGGCCTGTGCCGCCCAAATTTTCAAGGGCTGTCCCTGCCACAGGGTGTGGGCGCCGGGGAAGGGGTCAAAAGCGCGGATGCGCCGCGCCAGCACGGTGGCGGGCAGTGACCAGTCGATCAGGGCTTCGTGCTTGTCGATTTTGGCGGCATAGGTGATGCCCTCTTCCACTTGGGGCTGCGCGGCCCAGGGCTGGGCTTGGGCCAGCACGTCGAGCATGGCCTGTGCGCCCAGTTGGGCCAAGCGGTTGTGCAAACTGGCGGTGGTGTCGTCTGGGTGGATGTCGATGGCGCGGCGCAAGAGCACGGCGCCGGTGTCCAGCCCCACGTCCATTTGCATGATGCACACGCCGGTTTGCGCGTCGCCCGCTTCAATGGCGCGGTGGATGGGGGCGGCACCGCGCCAGCGTGGCAACAGCGAGGCGTGGATATTCAAGCAGCCCAGGGGCGGCGCGGCCAAGGCCCAGGCGGGCAAGATCAGGCCATAGGCGGCGACGACCATGGCATCGGCCTGGGCTTGGGCCATGGCTTGTTGCGCAGCGCGGGCGTCGTCGGGGTATTTGCCGTCCAAGCGCAGGCTGCGCGGTTGGGCCAGGGGCAGTTGATGGGCCAGGGCAAATTGTTTGACCGGTGAGGCTTGCAGTTGCAGGCCCCGGCCAGCGGGCCGGTCGGGTTGGGTGAGCACCAAGGCGATCTCGTGCCCCGCCGCATGCAAAGCGACCAAGGCTTGCTGGGCAAATTCGGGCGTGCCCGCAAAGATCAGGCGCATGGGCTCAGCGTTGCGACTCGCGTTGGGCTTTGAGGATTTTGCTGCGGATGCGGGTGCGCTTTAAAAACGAGAGGTGCTCGACAAACACCTTGCCTTGCAGATGATCGATTTCGTGCTGCAAGCAAATCGACTCCAAGCCTTCGGCCTCGATGGTGATGGGCTGGCCGTCTGGGTCCAGGGCACTGACGCGCACTTGGTGGGCGCGCTCGACGCCGTCGTAAATGCCGGGCACCGACAGGCAGCCTTCTTCGCCTTTGATGCGATCGCTGCTGGCCCACTCGATGACCGGGTTGATCAGGGCGCGGGGTTGGTTGTGTTCTTCGGACACGTCGATGACGATGACGCGCTCGTGCACGTCCACCTGGGTGGCGGCCAAGCCGATGCCCTTGGAGTCGTACATGGTTTCGGTCATGTCGGCGATGAGTAGGCGGATGCGCTCGTCCACCACGGCCACAGGTTTGGCCACGGTGTGCAAGCGCGGATCGGGGTAGGTGAGGATGGTGAGCAAAGCCATGGGGGCATATTGTCCGCGCTTTTGCGCACCGACCCCAACTGGGCTGCCAAGCCCCCATGCAGGGGCCCACCTATTGCCAAAGCCCATCGGTGGGCCGATGATGGTCACCAAAAAATGCCCCAGGGAGGCTGAGATGACAACCACCACAAGCGCCAGCGATGACTGGCCCGACTGGCTGCGGCTGGTCACCACACCCGGCGTGAGCACGCGCCAACTTCGTCAATTGCTCAGTGCATTTGGCGGGCCAGCCCAGGTGCTGGCCGCCAGCGAGGCCGATCGGGCGCACTGGGTGGGCGCGGCTGCGGCGGCCGCCTTGAGCCGCCCACCCGCAGACGCACCACTGCGCCTGGCCCGCACCGAGCACTGGCTGGCCCACCCGCCAGCAGGTTGTGTCCACCAAATTTTGACCTTGGGCGACGCCGCCTACCCCCAGGCTTTTTTGCAGCTGAGTGACCCGCCGTTGATGCTGTACCTGCAAGGCCAAGCCGCGCCATTGGACCGAACCGCCCTGGCGGTGGTGGGCAGCCGCAACCCCACACCACAAGGCCGCGACAACGCACAGGCCTTTGCCCGCGACCTGGCCGCCAGCGGCATGTGCGTGGTGTCAGGCCTGGCGCTGGGCATTGACGCCGCCGCCCACGAAGGGGCTTTGCGTGGGGGCACGGCACTGCCCTTGGCCACGGTGGCGGTGGTGGGCACTGGGTTGGACCGCGTCTACCCCAAGGGCAACCAAGCGCTGGCCCAAGAAGTGGCGCTGCGCGGCTGCCTGATCAGCGAATACCCGCTGGGCACGCCACCGCTGCCGGCACACTTTCCGCAGCGCAACCGCTTGATCGCCGCGCTCGGCCAAGGCTGCTTGGTGGTGGAGGCGGCGCTGTCATCGGGCTCGCTGATCACCGCCCACCAGGCCTTGGAGTTGGGGCGCGAGGTGTTTGCCATCCCCGGCTCCATCCACTCGCCGCAGTCGCGCGGCTGCCATGCCTTGATCCGCCAAGGGGCCAAATTGGTCGAGTCGGCACAAGATGTGTGGGAAGAATTGCGCGCACCCGGCTTGTGGGGGCGCGATGCTGCGAACCCAGCCACGACGGGCGATGGCGATGGCGATGGCGATGGCGATGGCGATGGTGATGGCAGTGGCAGTGGCAGCAGTGTGGGTCACTCGCCACCGCCGACCACAACCAGCACCGACGCAGTGTTGCAAGCCCTGGGCTGGGAGCCGTGTGGCCTGGACCAACTGCAAGCGCGCTGCGGCTGGGACACGGCGGCGCTGCAAGCGCATTTGCTGCAACTCGAACTCGACGGCCAGGTGAGCCGCCTGAGCGGGGCCCGCTTTCAGCGCCTGCGCGCCGGCTGAGGGCACAAAACAAGGTATATTGGGTCCATGTTTGAAGTGCTTGTGTTCGTCTACGAAAACTACTGGCGAGGCGATGCTTGCCCCGAATTGGACCAATTGGGTCGCAAATTGAGCGCCGCTGGCTTTGACAGCGATGAGATCGACCAGGCCTTGCAATGGCTGGCGGGCCTCAACAGCGCCTCACGCAGCGCCAACCCGATTGACATCACCCCCACCGACCACGAACCCGCCGATGTGATGCGCCCCGCCTCAGCGGACAGCATGCGCATTTACGCCACCCCTGAGCAAGACCAACTGGGCGCCACTGGCCTGGGGTTTTTGAGCTTTTTGGAGTCGGCCGGTGTGCTGCCCGCGCACATGCGCGAAATCGTCATCGACCGCGCCATGGCCGTGCCGCAACGCCCCATCGACATTGACGACTTGAAGATCATTGTGCTGATGGTCTACTGGAGCGCCGGCATCGAGCCCGACGCCTTGGTGCTCGACGAGTTGTGCGACGACAACCACTCGCGCATCGC
>CAXNFO010000129.1:0-6000 GCA_964201395.1 Limnohabitans sp. | reverse complement strand
GCATCGTTTGGCACCTGGCGCAGATTTACGCACCGATTGCGCACGCTATGCCGTGTTCTTGAACGGCCAGCGCCAAGCCGATCGAACCGATATCGTGGATGTGTGGCGCGACGACTTGGTCACATTTTTGATCGGCTCAGGCATCACTTTTGATGAAGCATTTGAACAAGCGGGCATACCGACCCACAGCGATCGCTGGGTGGTGACAACCACACTGCGCACCGAACCGGCAGGGGTGTTTGCTGGTCCCATGATCGCCACCATGCGCTGGCTCACACACGAACACGCGCAACTGGCCCATGAAATCAGTGCGCGCTTTCCGTTGAACCACGGCGCGCCCATTCATGTTGGCGACCCAGCCGAGATCGGTGCCGATTTGGAGCACCCTTTGTTTGGCGGTCCCGTGCCCGCTTTGCCCAAAGGAAAAGTCGCTGTTTTTTGGGCCTGTGGAGTGACACCCCAGGCTGCCGCTGAGGCAGCGGCCCTGCCCTTGTTCATCGCGCATGCACCGGCGCACAGTTTCATCACCGATGTGCGGGCCGCTGGTTTGATGACGGCTTGAGTGCCGCTCGATTCAGCACCGCTTTGTTTGACCCCCGCAACCGAGGCATCCACCATGACCACCTTTGAGAAAAAATTTTCACGCCGCCATTGGCTAGCTGCTGCCGCCGGCACCACCCTTGTGCCCCATGGCTGGGCACAGGCTTACCCGGACAGACCGGTCAAAATCATTGTCCCCTGTGCCCCGGGTGGCCCCAGCGACATCATGGGCCGCTGGTTGGCGCAGCGGCTGGGTGAGCGAACGGGCAAATCATTCGTGGTGGAAAACATCGCTGGTGCAGGTGGCAACATTGGCATGGGTGCTGCCGCCAGGGCCCCTGCCAATGGTTTGACTTTGTTGCTGGCCTCTTCCACCTATGTGGTCAACCCCAGCCTTTACAAGACGGCCACCTACGATCCGATCAAAGATTTCGTGCCGATTTCAATGGTGGGTGAATCGCCCCATGTGTTTTTTGTCCACCCATCCGTGAATGCACAAAACATGCGCCAACTCATCGAGCGCGTGCGCGCTCAACCGGGAAAGTTCAGCTATGTATCGGCCGGTTCGGGCACGATCGCCCACTTGTCCGTAGAGCAACTCAAAATCAGCCTGGGTCTGGACGTGACGCACATACCGTTTAAGGGAGCGGGGCCAGCGGTTCAATCGGTGGTCAGTGGTGAAATCGCACTGGGTTGCACCACCTTGCCGCCGGTCAAAGAGCTGGTGCGCGCTGGCTTGTTGCGGGCCTTGGCGGTGACCAGTGCGCAGCGCTTTGCCTCAGCACCACTCATCCCCACCATGACCGAGTCAGGCTTGAGCGACCAAGAGTCCTCCACCTGGCAGGCCCTGATGGCCCCCACGGGCACGCCTGCGGCCATCGTGTCGTTTCTTCACCGTGAAATCGTGTCCATCGTCAACGGTCCTGGTGTGCGCGAAAACTTGGTGGAAATGGGCTTCAATGCCATCGCCAGCCAGCCCGCAGAACTCAGCCTTCAAATCAACTCTGAAATAGTCCGCTGGCGGCGCGTGATTCAGGCTTCGCGCATAGAGGCTTGAGTCGGCGACCTGGACAATTCAATGTGGCAAGAAAAAACCACAGCCATGGCTGTGGTTTCTCAATGGATCAACCCACTCATGTGGTGATGCAACATAGCGCCCATTGCCAATCTTGAATTAGCCCAAGGCTGACTCAGGCCAACGCCCCGCCAGGTTCTTCAGCAAGGCATTGATGGCCACCAAGCGGCGGGTTTGCACATCGATCAGGCTGCGCTCGGCGCTGAGTTCGCTGGTTTGGGCGGTGACCACCGCCAAGTAACTGACCGCACCAGCCCGGTACTGGGCTTCGGTGATGGACAAATTGCGCCGTGCGGCTTGCAAGGCCTGCGCTTGGACCTGGGCTTGCAAAGCCAATTGCGCGGCAGCCACCAAGTTGTCTTCCAGCTCTTGCATGGCGGTCAGCACGGTTTGTCGGTAGGTGGCCACACTGGCATCGCGCGCAGCCATTGCGTCGGCGCGGGCAGCGCGGCGCAAACCGCCATCAAACACCGACTGCACCAGGGTCGGGCCCACCGACCAAAAGACATTGGAAGCGCCCACCAAACTGCCAAAGTCTTGGTTGCGGTAACCGGCATTGGCCGACAAGGTGAGCGCGGGAAAAAAGGCCGCCTGGGTCACCCCCACCTGGGCATTGGCTACGGCCACACGCCGTTCGGCAGCGGCCACATCGGGCCGGCGCAACAACAAAGCGGTGGACAAACTGGGCGGCAATTCGGGCACGGCCAAGGCCTGAGTACGGGTTGCCATTGGCAGGGCAGATGGCGACTGCCCCACCAGCACTGCCAGCGCGTGGCCCAGTTGCCTGCGTTGGGTGCGCAAGTCCAAGCGCTGCGCTTGCGCGGTTTGCAGTTGCAGCTGGGCTTGGGCCACATCCGCGGCCGAGACCACACCGGCCTGGTAGCGGTATTCGGTCAGCTGCAAGGACTTTTCATAGGCCTGCACCGCCATGTCGAGCACGGCCAATTGTTGGTCTGCACTGCGCAATGACAAATACGTTTGCACCAAGGTGGATTGGGCCGACAAGCGGGCAGCGGCCAGGTCTTCGCGGCTGGCTTGCAAACGGGCGTCGGCCGCGCGGTTCAAACCACTCACCCGGCCCCACAAGTCCACTTCCCAAGAAACAGGTGCGCTCAAGCTGTAATTGGTGCCGGTCACCGTGGCCGGTGTGTTTTCGCTGCGCGACACACCCAAGTTGGCATTCACCGTGGGAAACAAGCTGGCTTGGGCCGTGCCCACGGCGGCCTGAGCTTGGCGCACCCCAGCAGCCATGGCTTGCAAGTTGTGGTTGCCCAGCACCAGTTGCCGCTGCAAATCGTCCAACACCGGGTCTTGAAACAGCTGCCACCAGGACGGGTCGGCGGCGGGCACATCACTGGCGGACTGCCATGGGCCCATGGCCGCTGGTGCGGGCAAGCCCAAGGCGGGCATGGGTTGGGGCTTGAGCCAACCGCAGGCCGTCAACAGCAGGGCCATGCTGAACAGCATGCATCGATGGGGTGAAACAAGGCTCATGTGGGCCTCCATTGTGCCGCCGCAGATTTGGGGTCCACAGATGTGCTGCCCGACCACAACCGGGGCCCGAGAACGCGCTGGCGCAAACGCTCCAAGCCCACAAAAACCACCGGTGTGGTGTACAGGGTCAGCAGCTGGCTGAGCAGCAAACCACCCAACACCGACAAGCCCAAGGGCCAGCGCAACTCGGCACCGTCGCCCCGGCCCAACGCCAAGGGCAAGGCCCCCAGCATGGCGGCCAAGGTGGTCATCCAAATGGGGCGCACGCGCAATTGGCAAGCCTGATAGATGGACTGGGCCGCGCTCCAGCCTTGGCGTTGCCGCACCAAGGCAAAGTCGATCATCAAAATCGCATTCTTTTTGACAATGCCAATCAGCAAAATCACCCCAATCATGGCGATGATGGAGAACTCGGTATCAAACAGCATCAAGGCCAATAAAGCGCCCACCCCGGCCGAGGGCAAGGTGGACAAAATGGTGATGGGATGCAGCAGGCTTTCATACAGCACACCGAGCACCAAATACAGCGTGACCAAAGCGGCCAAGATCAACAAGGGTTGGGTCTCCAATGAGCGCTGGTAGGCATTGACGGTGCCCGAGAAACTGCCCCGCACCGAAACGGGAATTTTGAGTTCACCCAAGGCTTTGTCCATCGCTTCGGTGGCTTGCGACAGCGATACCCCGGGGACCAAGCTGAAACTGATGGTGTCCGATGGCACGCCGCCTTCGTGGCTGACCGACAAAGCGGTGTGGGTCATCTCCAATCGGGCGAAAGCGCTCAGGGGGACGGCTTGGCCGCTGGCATTGATGAATTGCATTTGCTGCAAGGACTCGGGCCCTTGCAGGTGCTGGGGCGCCAACTCCATCACCACCCGGTACTGGTTCAGGGGGTGGTAGATGACACCCACTTGGCGCTGACCGTAGGCGTTGTTCAAGGTGGCGTCGATCATGCGCATGTTCAGACCCAGCCGCGCCAAGGCATCGCGGTCGATCACCAAGGTGGTTTGCAAACCCCGGTCTTCATAGTCGGTGTTGACATCTTCCAACTCGGGCAAACGGCTCAGGGCCATGCGGATGCGCGGCTCCCACAGGCGCAGGTCCTCCAAGTCGTCGGTTTTCAAGGTGTACTCGTACTGGGCACTGGAGACGCGCGCACCGATGCGCAGATCTTGGCCGGGCACCAAAAACAAAGAAGCACCGGCTTGTTTGGCGAGTTTGGGGCGCAATCGCGCGACCACTTGGTCGGCCGAAACATCGCGCTGATCGCGGGGCTTCAAAGACAAAAACATTTGCGCCGAATTGCGCCTTCCACCACCGGTGAAGCCGGTGACGCTCTCCACCGCCGGATCGGCGCGCACGATGGCAATGAACTCGTCCAAGCGTTTTTGCATGGCCTGGAACGAGGTGCTTTGATCGGCCCGGATGGAGCCAAAAATGCGCCCCGTGTCTTGCTGCGGAAAGAAACCTTTGGGAATGGTTTTGTACAAATACACATTCAGCCCAATGGCCGCCAACAACACCAACCACATCACCGGTTGATGGCGCAGCGCCCACGCCAAGCTGGTGCGGTACAAGCGCCCCGCCTTGGGGCGACGCGCCCACCAGCGCCGCCAGCGACTGGCACCCTGCGTTGCCACCACTGGCGCTGCGGGCCGCACCGGCACATGGGCTTGCAACAAAGCCGCACACATCATGGGGGTGGTGGTCAGGGAAACCCACAGCGAGATGAGGATGGCCAAGGACAGCACCACCGCAAACTCATAGAACAAACGGCCCAGCACCCCGCCCATGAGCAAAATGGGAATGAACACCGCGATCAAAGACAAGCTGATGGACACCACGGTAAAACCAATTTCGCGGCTGCCGCTGAGCGCGGCCTCCTTGGGTGTGGCGCCCCTCTCCAGGTGCCGGGTGATGTTCTCCAGCACCACGATGGCGTCATCCACCACAAAGCCGGTGGCAATGGTCAAGGCCATCAAAGACAGGTTGTTCAGGCTGTAGCCCAGCAAATACATGCCGGCAAAGGTACCCGCCAACGACACCGGCACCGCCACGCTGGGGATCAGGGCCGAGCGCAGGCGGCGCAAAAACAAACCCACCACCACGATCACCAAGCCCACCGAGATGGCCAGCGCCTTTTGGATTTCGGCCAAGGAGGCGCGGATGGTCAAGGTGCGGTCGGACACGACCTGCATGTCCACCGCGGCCGGGATGGCCGCTTGCAACACCGGCATCAGGGCACGCACCCGGGCCACCGTCTCAATCACATTGGCATCGGGCTGCTTGTTGAGCAAGATCAAAATCGCCGGCTCGCCATTGGCCACACCGTAGTTGCGCACATCCTGCACCGAGTCGCTGACCTGGGCCACATCGCCCAAGCGCACCGCACGGCCATCGCGGTAGCGCAGCACCAAGGGGGTGTAGTCGTCGGCGCGGCTGGCTTGGTCGTTGGCACCAATTTGCCAGCTGCGCTGGGCATCCTCCACCTGGCCTTTGGGCCGGTTGGCATTGGTCGCGGCCACGGCCATGCGCACATCCTCCAAAGCCAGGCCTTGGCTGGCCAGTTTGGCCGGGTCGATTTCGATGCGCACCGCTGGCAAAGCGCCACCGCCAATGGTCACCTGCCCCACGCCATCGACCTGCGACAAACGCTGCGACAACAAGGTGGACGCCACGTCATACAACTGGCCGCGTGAGAGGTTTTTGGAGGTCAAGGCCAATATCAAAATGGGCGCATCCGCTGGGTTGACCTTGCGGTAACTCGGGTTGCTGGGCATGCCCGTGGGCAACAGGGCGCGCGAAGCGTTGATGGCCGCTTGCACATCGCGCGCTGCGCCATTGATGTCTCGGCTGAGGTCGAATTGCAAACTCACCCGGGTGCTGCCCAGCGA
>CAXNFO010000128.1:0-6020 GCA_964201395.1 Limnohabitans sp. | reverse complement strand
AACAGCGTTGGCCCAGTGCGTCATTGGATGTTGAAAACCGGGCACCCCAAAGCCAAAAGCCCGCTGGCGCGGGCGTTTGGTGTTGAGGTGAAGATTACTTCTTGGCTTCTTCTTTTTTCACACTGGTTTTTTCTTTCGCCGGTGCATTTTTGGCCTCTGCCTTGACCTCGGCTTTGGCTGCGGCTTTGGGAGGCGTTTTGTCTCCCGCCGCTGGGGCCAGGTTGGGGGTGCTGGCAAACGATGCGCTGGCAAAGGCAGACACGAGGATGGTGGTGAAGAGTTTGTTCATGGAGAGCTCCTTGGTTGAGGTTTGAATCACTCCGAAGACTGGAGTGATCATTCAACGACCCCCGTTCACCCGCTGTTGACCCAAATAAAAATTTATTTATGTCAACCAAACCACCAAAAAAAACATTGATGCCGCGCTTTCAATGCGCTTTCAATGCGCTTTCAATGCCGAGGATTTTTGCGCCATCCACATGCACACCACCGCCACCAGCCCCAGCGCACACATGCACACCAATCCCCAGGTGTAGCCCGACTGGCTGGACCACAACAATCCCAGGACCCACGGCGCCAAGGCACGGGCCAAGGCCGTGGGAAAGCCCAGCAAACCGTTCAAGCTGCCGGTGTGCAAGCGGCTCACGTATTCGGTCATGGCCGTGGCGCGCACGATGGTGAGCAAGCCGTTGCCCACGCCAAACAACAACACAAACAACAAGGACCACCACACCTGCCCATAGCCCCAGAGCAACACCGCAAAACCCAATGGAATGAGGGCCGGTAGCCAAAGGTTGCCTTGGTGCACGGGCAAGCGGTGTTCGGTGGCGTACAGGGCCAATCGCCCCACCACTTGAAAAACGCCAATGCTGGCCGGCATGGCAATGGCCCAGGCCTCGCTCATGCCAGCTTCGCGCAACAGGCTCACCAAATGCGGCGGCAACGCAGCTGTGGTGCCCATCATCAGCACCACAAAAACACTCAACCACCAAAACGCGGGTTGCTTCAAATGCGCGGACCAAGTGCGATATTCGTGTTGGGCATGGTGGCTTGTATGGTCAACAAGCACCGCCGCACCCGCAGGCGAATGTGAGTGTGAACTGGATGGGCGCAGCCACCAAGCGTGCAAGGGCGCGCATACCAAGGCATTGAGCGCGGCCAACACCCACAGCGCATCGCGCCAGCCCCAGTGCTCGACCAAAGCGGCGGTGAGTGGGATGAACACCGTGCTGGCCAGTCCGCCCAAAAACGTCATGGTGATGATGGCGCGCCGATACGCGCTGCCATAGCGCTGGGTCAGCACGGTGAAGGCCGGGGTGTACAAGGTGGCCGCCCAGGCCAGGCCCATGCACGACCACACGGCATAAAACCCCGCCACACTGTCAACCCAGCGGTGCGCCACAAAACACAGGCCCACAGCCAAAGAACCCAAGGTCATCACGCGCCGGGCGTGTCCTTGGTCGACCCAACGGCCCACCGCAAAGGCCATCACGCCTTCGCCCAGCAAGGCCAGGCTGAAGGCCAGCGAAGATTGCGCCCGGTCCATGCCAAGTGCGGCCTCCATCGGCCCCATAAACAGGGCAAAACCGTAAAAGCCACTGCCCCAGGTGATCAATTGCGCCAACGACAGCCACCACACCAAAGCGTGGGAGGGTGTGGCGGGGGTGGTGCGCGTCATCCGCCGATTATGCGAAACCGCCCCCATCAACGGGCTTGGGTGTTGCGGGTGTGACCTGCCGCGAAAACACTCACCAGGCGGGGCGGTATTGCAGTGCCTCGGCCATGTCTTGGGCCTCGATGCGCGCATGGCCTTGCAAGTCGGCCACGGTGCGGGCCACGCGCAGGCAGCGGTGGGTACCCCGGCCCGACCAACCCAAGCGCTGGGCCGCACGCTCCAGCAACTTCTGGGCTTCGGGGTGCCGCGCCAGGCTGTCCAGGGGTTTGCCGCTGAGCAAATGGTTGGCGTGCCCTTGCCGCGCGAGGGCGCGTTCGCTGGCGGCTTGGCACGCGTTGCGCAGGGCCTCACTGCTGTCGGACGTGGGCGCATGGAGCAGTGCATCGGGGGTCAGGCTGGGCACTTCCACATGCAGGTCAATGCGGTCGAGCAACGGCCCCGACAGCCGGCCTTGGTAGCGCGCCACTTGATCGGGCGTGCAGCGGCAGGCTTTGAGGCTGGAGCCGTGGTGACCGCAGGGGCAGGGGTTCATGGCCGCGATGAGCTGAAAGCGCGCCGGAAACTCGGCTTGCTGTGCGGCGCGCGAGATGGTGATGCGACCACTCTCCAGCGGCTCGCGCAAGGCCTCTAAAGCGCTGCGGTTGAACTCGGGCAACTCGTCCAAGAACAACACGCCGTGGTGGGCCAAGGATATTTCACCGGGGCGCGGCGGTGAGCCGCCACCGACCAAGGCCACCGAAGTGGCTGTGTGGTGCGGGCTGCGAACTGAGCGGCACCCCCAATCTGACGGTGAAAAGCGCCCGACCAAGCTGGCCACAGCGGCGCTTTCCAAGCACTCGGTCAAACCCATGGCAGGCAGCAAGCTGGCAAAGCGCTGCGCCAACATGGACTTGCCACTCCCTGGCGGGCCCATCATCAATACGCTGTGCCCGCCTGCAGCGGCGATTTGCAAAGCCCGCTTGGCGCCGGCCTGGCCCTTCACCTCGGCCATGTCCACGCCAAAAAGCGCGGGGGTGGGCGGGGTGGCGCTGATCAAGGGCCAATCGCTGCGCCCCGTTGTGTCGGCGTCTGGCGCAAAAGCCTGCACCACCTCGCTCAGGTGTTGCGCGCCATGCACCTTGATGTGCGGCACCCAAGCGGCTTCGCGGGCGCTGTCCATGGGCAAGACCAAGCGCAAAGGTTTGTCTTGGGCCGCCAACGCCAGGCCCATGGCCAAAGCGCCGCGCACCGGGCGCAAGTCGCCCGACAAGGACAATTCCCCCGCAAACTCGTGGCCGGCCATGGCGGCAGCGTCCACCACACCGCTGGCGGCCAAGATGCCCATGGCGATGGGCAGGTCAAAACGCCCCGAATCCTTGGGCAAATCGGCCGGCGCCAGGTTGACAGTGATGCGTTTGTTGCTTGGAAACGACAGGCCAGCGTTTTGTATGGCACACCGAACCCGCTCCCGCGCCTCCTTCACCTCGGTATCGGCCAAGCCCACCAACGTGAAGCTGGGCAGCCCATTGGCCAAGTGAACTTCCACGGTTACAGCGGGGGCTTGCAGGCCCACCAAACAGCGGCTGTTGACCATGGCCAAGCCCATTGCGCCCCCTTTTTGAAAATTAAATTTTTGACAAATTCAAGAAAAGCATGAAAATCATGGTATTCCCTGAGTGCCATTGTGTGTTTGTTGGGCCAATAGCCCATCACCCCATCGTGGCCCAGGAAACCGATTCTTTCATCCTCAAAAACCCTGTATTGGAGCCTCAAATGAGTAAAAAAACATTGGCATTGGTCGCATTGGCCTTGGTTTCTGGCGCTGTGTTCGCACAATCAGCCCCCGCCACCACCTTGACCTACAACGCTGGCGTGGTCACCGACTACCGCTACCGCGGCATCACCCAAAGCCGCAATGAAGCTGCTGTGCAAGGTGGCGTGGACTACGCACACAAGAGCGGCTTTTATGTCGGCGCTTGGGCTTCCACCATCAAGTGGATTGCTGACTACTCTTACAGCAGCGGAGCAAAAACCGGTACCGACATTTCTGGCAATCTGGAGCTTGACGTTTACGGCGGCTACAAATTCGACTTGGCCAAAGACGTGACCATGGATGTGGGCGTCTTGCGCTATCAGTATGTGGGCAATACGTTGGAAATGACGGGTGGAACCGCCCGCTCCAACTACGGCGATGCCAACACCAATGAAATCTATACCGCCATCACCATGGGCCCCATCACCGCCAAGTACTCTTACAGCTTGAGCGACTTGTTTGGCTACATTGACTCCAAAGGCAGCGGCTACTTTGATTTGTCGGCCAACTTTGAAGTCATCCCCACTTGGACGGTCACGCCCCATTTTGGTCGCCAAACGGTGACTGCTGCCCGCTACAACGCCTCCTACAACGACATGTCTTTGACAGTGACCAAAGACTTGGGCAAAGGCTTGAGCGCTTCTTTGGGCTACTACGGCACTACAGCTGAGCAGAGCAATTACAGCAGCTCTTTCGATGGCAAGTTTTTGGGCGAGCGCGGCGCCGTTTTGGGCGTGAAGTACAACTTCTGATCTTCGCCCAGGCTTCCTTGGCCTGAAAACAAACCCCGCCGGTGCATTGCCCAGCGGGGTTTTTTCTTGGCCCCCCAAAAACGCTGTCTCCAACTTCAGCGCCTACCCAGGCATTTATGACGCGTCACGCCACGGTCATAACGCGCATCAATTTGGGGATTCATTTGGCATAAAACCCAAAAACGCAATCAGACGCACCAAAATAATGCGCTCATAGCGATCAACATGACACCCATGAGGCCTGGATAGGCGCAATCCCAAGCGAAACCGCACCAAGCTGGCGATAAATCAGGGTGGCACAAAGCCTGCTTATCAGGGTTACACCTTACTTTGGAGAAACCCATGAAAAAAACCGCTTTGTCCCTGATCACCCTGGGCTTGGCCAGTGGCGCCGCCATGGCCCAAACCGCCCCAGCTGCGCCAGAAAGCACCCTCAGTTTTAACGTTGGCGTGGTCACAGACTATCGCTACCGGGGCATTTCACAGTCCAGCCGCAATCCGGCGGTTCAAGTGGGTGCCGACTATGCGCACAAAAGCGGTTTTTACATTGGCGCATGGCACTCCACCATTCAATGGATCACTGACAACAGTTCTTATGCACCAGCCACCACCGTCAAAGGGGCTGGCGAGCTCGACATTTATGGTGGCTACAAAGGCGAGATCGTCAAAGGTCTGGGCTATGACGTGGGCATCTTGCGCTACGAATACCTGGGCAACACTTTGGAAGACACCGGCGGCACCAAATATGGCGTTTACGACAACGCCAACACCACCGAGGTTTATGGCGCTTTGAGCTACGGCATGTTTACCGCCAAGTACTCCTTCTCGACCACACCCTTGTTTGGCAACCTCAAGTCACAAGGCAGCGGTTATTTGGACTTGAGCGCGAACATTGATCTGGGCAATGGCCTGTCCGTGGTGCCCCACTTTGGCTCCCAGTCGGTGGTCAATGTGCCTGTTGCCGCCTACAACGATTACAGCATCACCCTGAACAAAGACTTTGGCAACGGCATGGTGGCTTCGTTGGCCTATGTCACCACCAACGCCAACACAACCAACTACGCCCGCCCCATCGACAACAAGTTTTTGGGTGAGTCGGCCGGCGTGATCGGCATCAAGTACACGTTCTAAAGAACACCAAAGATTGGACACCCCATGAAAATCATCACCGCCATCATCAAACCTTTCAAGCTCGACGAGGTCCGCGAGGCCTTGTCGGCCATCGGTGTGCAAGGCATCACTGTGACAGAGGTCAAGGGCTTTGGTCGCCAAAAGGGCCACACCGAGCTGTACCGCGGCGCCGAATACGTGGTCGACTTCTTGCCCAAGGTCAAGATCGAGGCCGCCGTGGCCACCGAGTTGGTCGAGCGCGCCATCGAGGCCATTGAGGGCGCAGCCCGCACCGGCAAGATCGGCGACGGCAAGATCTTTGTGTACGACCTGGAGCAGGTGGTGCGCATCCGTACCGGCGAAACCGGTAAAGAGGCGCTTTGAGCCGCAGCCCCACCGAACCACTGAAAGCAAACACCATGAAAAACTTCTTTGCCTCTCTTTTGCTGGGCTTGAGCCTGTTGACGGTCACGTCAGCGGCCTTGGCCCAAACGGCTGCCCCGGCAGCTCCGGCGGCGGCTGCGGCCGCCGCACCCGCTGAAGCATCTCCTGCTGCTGAAGCCGCAGCCCCCGCCGCTGCGCCCGTGCCCAACAAAGGCGACACGGCCTGGATGACCGTGGCCACCTTGTTGGTGATCCTCATGACCATCCCTGGCCTGGCCCTGTTCTACGGCGGTTTGGTGCGCTCTAA
>CAXNFO010000127.1:0-6037 GCA_964201395.1 Limnohabitans sp. | reverse complement strand
TGGGCACCCGCATCGACTTGTATTTGGATGTCCAGTGTGTCACCGCCCACCAAGCCACTCGGTGGATGCACCAGCACGTTGTGGCACACCGCGTCGCCTTCGGGGTACAGGCTTTTGAGCACCCGCAAGGGGCCCTGATGTTGGTGGTGGACGACGCTGCGCCCCGAGGCTTGTTGGTAATGCAGTGCCAAGCTGGCGGGCCAGCGGTGGGCAGAGGAGGGCAGGTCAGCGGACATATCAGCCGCATTGTGGCGCAGGCGCTTGGCCTGCGCGGGCCATCAAGAGGCGGATTTTTTCTCGGCCGCCACTTGCCGTGCGATGGCTTCCACTTGTTCGTTGGACATGCCAAATTTGGCTTGCAAGGTTTTCAGCTTTTGCTTCTCAGCCTCACTCACAACGCCATCGGCCAAGACCTCGCGCACTTCCATCTCATACAGCGACTCGCGCCTTTGCACTTGGGCGGTGTAAGCCGTGGCCACCACACCGGTCAGGATGGCCGCCAGGGCAATGGCCAAAATTTGGGTCACCACCACCAAGGCCACGCCAAAGTAAGTGACTGGGTCCACATTGCCCCAGCCCGCGATGATGGTCAAGATGAACCAATGCATGGCCGCTGGGATGGAAGGAAAGACCTCGGGCTGGTCGTGACCTTCAATGATGTAAATCAATGACGAAAACAACAAACAACTGATGAATAACAAAAACATCGCTGAAGAAAACGAATCGCGCTCTGACTTGATGGCTTCAAACATGTCGTCCATGGCGCTGTTGTAGCGCGACAGCTTGAAGATGCGCAGCAAACGGAACATGCGCAGCACCCGCAAATCGGTACCGGGCATGAGCAATTGCAGGTAAAAGGGCACGGTGCTGAAAAAGTCGACCAAGCCATAAATACTGAACAAATATTCTTTGCGGCCCCTCCAGTTCAAGCCGGGTTCGGTGCCCATGTGTTTGCGGCCATAGGACCAGACCCGCAACACGTATTCAATCGAAAAAACGATCACGCTGAAAGTGTCGAACACATAGAAAAACTGTTCGTATTCGTCGTGCAGGGATTGCACCGACTCCAAAATGATGGCCACCACATTGGCCACCACCAAAGAGGCGATGAAAATTTCAATCATCTTGCTGGTGCGGTCCATGACCGCGCCATCCAACACCTCGTAAACACGGCGCTGAATGCGGACCACGGTGCCCAGGCTTTCGGCGGTGGCTTCATTCATGAAGATTTCTCCGCTTTGTGCTCATCAATCATGGACTGAACCTGGGCATCCGACAAACGAAACTGTTGTTGCAAGCGGCGCAGGCTTTCTTTTTCAGCGTCTGATACCACCCCATCGGACAAGACTTGGCGCAACTGGCTTTGGTAGGCGGCTTTTTTGCGCGACATCTGGTTGGAAAAGGCCGAGGCCACAATGCCGGTCATGATGGCCGCCATGCAACCCCCCAAAAAGCCGGTCAGCAAGGCAATGATTTCTCCGGCTTTGGTCACCGGTGCCACATTGCCGTAACCCGCGGTGATGGTGACAATCGCCCAATAGATAGAGTGCGGAATGGAGCCAAAGTGCTGGGGCTGTTCGTGCCCTTCGGCAAAGTGCATCAAAGAGGCCGACACGATGGTGGCTATCAACAGCAAAAACGCGGCAGAGCCAAAAGCGCGTCCCTCAGAATTCACCGCGGCAAACAGGTCTTGCAAGGCGGTGTTGTATTTGGACAGCTTGAGGATGCGCAACAAGCGCAAGACGCGCAAGATGCGCAAGTCCAGGGTGGGGAAAAACACATGCAAGAAAAACGGCATGGTGGCAAAAAAATCAATCAAGCCAAAGGCGCTGAAGATATAGCCCCGGCGGCCTTTCCAGGCACCACCTTCGGTCGCGGTGAACTTGGCCCCCAGTGACCACACGCGCAGCACATACTCCAGCGTGAAAAACATCACGCTTCAAAATTCCAATTCATGGAAAAAGTCTTTGTGTTCGGCATGGACTTCGGGGACGGAGTCCAAAATCACTGCCGAGCAATTGACCAAGACCACGATGGTGATCAGCCACTCCACATAGCGGCTGACTGCATGTTTGGGCGACCCATCAAGCACCTCCATCACGGTGCGCTGCAGGGATTGCGGTGGAGAAATAGGGGTCACATCAACTCAAGTCAGGGTAAAAAGCGCGCCTCCGCAGGGGTGCGTGACGGTTTTCAAAGCTTCAATGGTGTTCAAGGATGTGTTTCCAGATTTCGACTTCACTCACGGTCAATCGGTCATCTGACTGTGCATAACAGCAGAAAGAGCCAGCCCATCACATTGGGTTGGGTGGACACAGGGTGATTTGGCTGCACTGGTGCTGAGCTCATATAAATCATCCTCTTGAAAGAGGGGATTATTTACTTTTGCAAAGGTGAATGCTCACAAAAGCTAAGGCCTTCTAGGGGGGTCCGTGAAAAAAAGCCGCAAGGCGCGTGCCAAGCCTTCATCCTTGCTGCCCACGGATCTAACTTGCCGGCATCGTCCTTGACCATTTGGACTATGGCCCTGGCCTCGACCGTCCCGTTGCTGGACGATCACATCAACAAGCGTACAAAGCTGGGTACCACACCAAACCCAAAGCACCTTAGGCCCGCAGAAGCCACACCTGACTTGTGGTCACGTCAACTCATATCCAGATAAAAAACGCGCCCCCGCAGGGGCGCGTGTCGGTTTTCAAAGCTTCAACGGTGCTCGTGGATGCGCTTCCAAATCTCGAGTTCACTGACCGTCAATCGGTCTTCTGACTGTGCCTTTTCCAAAAAGCCTTTTTGATCCACATAAATACCCAACTGCGTAATTTGGTTCAGCAAGTACTTGTAGTGCTCCACCGCATGCAAAGGGGTTTGTGCAATGACGTTGACCGGCAATTGCATCAAGCTCTTGCGGGCGCTTTCCATCTCCAATTGGAGAACTTCCAAGATGGAATTCATTTCCTCCACCGTCAAGTGCAAACGCTTGGCCTCTGAGCGCAACAAGGCCACCTCTTCGGGGTCCAGTTCGCCGTCTCCCAGCATCCTCAAGATGTTGGCCTTCAAGGATTCACGCTCTTTGTGCAGTTGGTCGCTGAAGGCAGACGCCAACAAACCGGCGGGGATGGCAAAAATACCAATGCCCAACAAGGACATGATCACGGTGATGACGCGCCCAATGGGCGTGATGGGTGAGATGTCGCCATAGCCTACCGAGGCCAGGGTGATCACTGCCCAGTAAATCGCGGTCGGGATGTTTTCAAACTTCTCGGGTTGGGCTGCGTGTTCGACCAAATAGCCCAAGCTGGCGGTCAGAATGATCAGCAAGATCATGATGAAGGCGGCGGCGCTCATCACCGGCCATTCGCGCTTGATCACCTTGAACAAGGTGGCGGTGGCATCGCTGCCGCGGGTGAGCTTGAGCAAGCGGGCCAAGCGGAAGATCCGCAAGAAGCGCAAGTCCAGATGATTGCGCAAAAGCACTTCCAAAAAGAAGGGCAAGATGGCCAAAAAGTCGATGAAGGTCGACGGTTTGGTGAACTCTTTGATGCGCCCTGTCAGTGGGTTGCGGTGGCCCGGTTCCTCCACCGATGAATAAATGCGCATCATGAATTCAAGCGTGAAAATGGCGACCGCGATGGTGTCAAGGATGACAAACTCGATGTTGATCAGGTAAGTCACCGAGGCCACCGTCTCCATCACCACAGCGAGCACGGAAATCAGCACCCACACGCCAATGAACACATCAAAAAAGCCTTTCAGCTTGCCGCCGTAAGCGCTCTCGAACATCAAGGCGTGGATTTTTTGGCGGAACGTGCGCTCGCGGTTGAGCTCTTTGAACTCTTTCAAGGCGGGCAACAAAATGCGGAAGATTTTCAGGATTCGCAGCAGTCGCAAAAACCGCAGGGCCCGCAGGTCTACCGGCACAAAGGCTTGCAACAAGTAGGGCAGGATGGCCAGCAAGTCGATGATGGCAAAGGGGCTCGCCATATAGGCCAAGCGGGGATTGCCCTTGGCTTTGAACTCTTCGTCCTCGGGCGCCAGGTAAAAGCGGGTGAGGTATTCGATCACGAACACGACGATGGAGAACACATCAAAGGCGTGGAACCAGTTTTTGTAAGTCTCAAAGATCGCCGGGACATGTTCGAGCACCATGGCGAACAAGTTGGCGACGATCAAAATCGCGATCCATTTGTCCACCGACTTTTGGTAATTGCCCGGGATATTGGGGTTGAGCAGCCAGGCATACAGCCATTGGCGGCGCGGCAAATCAGGGGAGATGTCGGCATCCACCTGGGCGCCGATCAAATGAGCGGCATCCAGGTCGGCGATTTTGATGACTTTGTTTGGTTGTTCCATGGTGCACCTCAGAATTCGAACTCGGCCACTTTGACCGCATACGCACCCTCGTCACAAACGGACAGGCGCACCTGGATTTTTTGATCGATCACCACCTCGGGGGTCAACGCAGAAATGATGTGCGGTATGGCCGACCCAGGTGGGGTGGGGGTGATTTTTTCCATCACGATGTTGCCCGCCAAGCTGCGGTCATCGGAGTTGCAGGCGGGCGCAAAGTGCAGGGCGATGCCTTCGCGAAACGGGTTGTCCAGGGTCTTCATGGTCGACTGCCCCAGGATCGCACTCAAGCAGCCGCCCCAGGTGTTGGGCGCCGTGGCTGGTTTGTCACTGCTGGGTGCAGCACCTGCTGCTGGGGGTGGTGTGCCGGCGCATGCGGCCACGCCAAAGTCGGCTTCAAAGCGGCCCGCGGTGGCCTCTTGCATCCAAGTCACGACCGCTTCGCCGTTGCGTTTGGCGGTCTCGGTTTTGGCGGCCTCTGTATAAGCAAATTTCCCAAACAAGGCCACCACAGCCAAAGCCACCACACAGGACAGCAGGAAGATCCAGTCCGTGACAGTGGGTTTCGTCGACACTGGGGCATTCGGTTGCGCTGGTGCTGAGCTCATAAATATCATCCTCTTGAAATTGCAGACTTACAAAAGTCCAGCTTGTTGTGATTCCGATGATATTCTTAAATCTATTAACAAAATAGAATAATTTGATGCTGCATGTCAGTATGGTTTATATACGGCCAACAGCAGAGTCATAAAGGGTTCACCCCGTGTAAATAGCGCTGGCAACTCACACATAAGACTGTTGCGTTATGCGCAAGCTTGCGCCGCATGCAAATGGATGCATCACGCCATTTGGATTTGAAAACCCTCAAAGGCTCTCAATGTGCAGCAAGGGCAGGGCTTTGCGAAGCCCTGTGCCACGGCAGTGGCGTGGCCAAGCTCAGGTGTTTTGCGAGCCGCGGTGGGCCCAGGCCGTGGTGTTCTTTTCGATGTAGCTGAACAGCTCATACATGGCCATGGCCATCACGCCCACCACCACCAGGCCCGAGAAGGCCAGGCCCATTTGCATGGCCGAGCCGGCAGAAATGAGCAAGTAACCAATGCCTTCGTTGGCGGCGGTCATCTCAGACACGGTGGTGCCGACAAAGGCCAAGGTGATGGCCACTTTGAGCGAACCAAAAAAGTAAGGCATGGAGCGCGGCAGGCCGACCTTGACCAACACGTCCCAGCGCTTGGCCCCCAAGACGCGCAGCACATCTTCCAGCTCAGGCTCCAAGGTGGCCAAGCCGGTGGCGATGTTGACGGTGATGGGGAAAAAACTGATCAAAAAAGCGGTCAAGATGGCCGGGCCAATGCCAATGCCAAACCACACCACCAAGATGGGCACAAAGGCGGCTTTGGGCAGGGCGTTGAAGGCGGTCATCAAGGGGTAGACCGCGGCATAGGCCAAGCGCGAGCTGCCAATCACAAAGCCGAGCAGCACGCCCACCACGATGGCCAGGCCAAAGCCGGCCATGGTGACCCAATAGGTGCGCCAAGCGTGGGCGGCGATCACGCCTGAATACTCAACGGTTTGCTGGGCAATGCGCGAGGGGCTGGGAAAGATGAATTCAGACACCGAGAAGGCCCGGCACAGGCCTTCCCAAATGAGCAATGTCACCACCAGCAAAATCAGTGGCGACCAGCGTTCGAGT
>CAXNFO010000126.1:0-6048 GCA_964201395.1 Limnohabitans sp. | reverse complement strand
CGGTGACGCCGCCCACCTCAACAGCCCCAGCGGCGGCATGGGCATGAATGGGGGCATCCACGATGCTTTCAACCTGAGCGAAAAACTGCGCGACATTTGGCAAGGTGGGTCCATTGATGCCTTGCAACGCTATGAGCGACAGCGCCGCCGGATTGCCATCGCCCATGTGCTGGAGCAGTCCGGTCGCAACCGCGCCCGCATGCAAGAGCGCGACATGGGCAAGCGCCGCACCGCCTTGGTGGAGTTGCAACGCAAAGCCGACGACCCGGCGCTGCACAAGGCCCATTTGCTCAACACCTCGATGATCACCGGTTTGCGCGAGTCAGCTGCCATCGATTGACACCGGCTGGCCCGACGCCCAGCGCGGTGGCCGATGCAAGACAGGTTTTGGTCTGTTAGTGCGCAGGCGTTCAGTCGATTTTGATGTGGGCAGATCGGATGATGGGGCCCCATTTTTTGTTTTCCGCTTGTAAAAACGCCTGAAACCCACGCGGCCCCAGGTTTTGGGTGAGCATGCCCAATTCGGTCAGACGGGCTTTGACATCGGGGCTTTTGAGCAGTTTGTCCATTTCCAGTTGCAATCGCTCCACCACCGCTGGGGGTGTTTTGGCCGGCACCGACAGGCCAAACCAGGCGTCACCCACCGCGCCGGGCACTGCTTCTGACAGGGTGGGCACTTGGCTGAACTCGGCATCGCGCGCGGCTGCCGTGATGGCCAAGGCCCGCACCCGGCCACCACGGATGTGCGGGGCCGAAGTGATCAAGGCATTGAACATGGCATCGGTTTGCCCACCCAGCAAATCGTTGAGGGCTGGGCCTGAACCTTTGTAGGGGATGTGGACCATGTCGACCTGGGCCAGTTGTTTGAGCATTTCACCGGTCAAAAAACCCGCAGACCCCACACCAGCTGAGCCATAACTCAATTTACCCGGCTGGCTGCGCGCCAAAGCCAAAAAATCTTGCAGGTTTTTGGCCGGGTGGTCTTGGCGCACGATCAAGGCATTGGTGAAGCTGCCAATCAGCGTGATATGAACAAAATCCTCCAAGGGCTTGTAGCTGGTGGCTTGCCCCATCAAAGGCCCGGTGGTGATGGCCGCGCCGTTGCTCAGCACCCAGGTGTGGCCGTCGGCGGCTGCCTTGGCCGCTATTTCGGTGCCGAGCACCGAGCCATTGCCGCCGCGGTTGTCGATCAGCACCGGTTGGCCCAGCGCATGGGTCATCCGTTCTGCCAACAAACGGGCAATGGTGTCGCCCGAGCCCCCGGCGGCAAAGGGCACGATCCACTTGATGGCCCGGCTGGGATAAGCGCCTGGGCTGGGCGCGGGTGATTGGGCCCATGCCCAACCGCCCAGTCCGAATATGCAGCAGGCAGCCACGGCGCGCCAAAACGAGGGCCAAGTGAGCCGCGATTGCAGCCCCTGGCCACCCAGGATCGGTGCAGTTGTAAACATTGGCCGGGTGGTGGGCTTACAGCCGTAAAATAATGCAAACATGTTCTGTTGAATGATTTAAAAATGACAATTGTGGTGGTTGTGAATCCAAAAGGAGGCGTGGGCAAATCCACCTTGTCGACCAACATCGCTGGCTATTTTGCGTCAACCAACCGCCAGGTCATGTTGGGCGACACCGATGCCCAACAGTCCTCGCGCCATTGGCTGTCCCTGCGACCCGACACCCTGCCCAAAATCCGCACCTGGGACTTGCAGGCTGACCTGGTCATCAATGCCAAGCCACCCAAGGGCACCACCCATGTCGTGGTGGACACCGCCGGTGGGGTGGACGGCTGGCGTTTGAAAAACCTCATCTCCAAGGCCGACAAAGTTTTGGTGCCCTTGCAGTCCAGCGTGTTTGACATGTTTGCCACCCACGAGTTTTTGAAAAAACTGCGGGTTTTGGCCAAAGAGCAGAAGACCGATCTGGGCATCATTGGCATGCGGGTGGACCCGCGCACCATATCAGCGGGCAAGTTGCGTGAGTTCACCGCCACCCTGGACATCCCGGTGATCAGCTACTTGCGCGACACCCAGTACTACGTGCACCTGGCCGCCCATGGTTTGTCGATGTTTGACATTGCCCCCTCCAAGGTCGACAAAGATTTGCTGCAATGGAAACCCATCTGCGACTGGCTGGATCAGTGACCGCACCTAAAAAACCCACTGGCCGCGTGCCCCTGGAGGCCATCCGGTCCATGACCATTCCTCGCTTATAGGCCCCCGTCTTGGCGGCGTTTGCGCAGATCGAAGAACTGACCTGCACCGCCTCGGACGCCGCCATGGACAACTTGGGTTTGCGCGGTTCCACCGCCGCCTCTGATGGGTTGGATTGGGCAAAGGCCTTGGCCACAGCGCGGCCGAAGATGTTTCAGGGCATCTCCCTTGAAAGTGGCAATCAAGCTGAAAAATCGTACAACCGCGCCGGGTTGTCGACCAAGATGCGCGTCCATTGGGTGGGGGTGGTCCACTCACTCAATCGTTGCAAGGCCCGCGCATCGTTGATGGGGTGAAAGGGTTCAATGGCTTCGCGCTGGCGCGGCACACCCGGCCACGCGCCGGGGTGTGGCCAATCGGTGCCCCACAGCATGCGGTCTGGGTTGGTGGCGATCAAGGCCTGGGCGATGGCGCGGGCGTCTTCGCAGTCGGGCAGGCCTGAGATGCGGTGCGCGGCCGAAAGCTTGACCCAGGCTTTGCCCGTTTGGACCAATGACAGCAAGGCCGAAAAGCCTGCTTGCGCCATACCTTTGGCCGCAGTGGCGCGGCCAAAATGGTCGATCACCACCGGGGTGGGCAGGGCCATCAAGGTATCGTGCAATGAGGCAATCACATCCAAGGTGGTGTAGGTCTGCACATGCCAGCCCAAGGGGGCCACGCGTTCAGCGGCGGCTTGCATCAATCGGCGCGCCGCTTGCGGGTCGTGCAGGCCAGCCGATTCCAGGTTGACCCGTACACCGCGCACACCGGCGGCGTGCATGGCGCGAAGTTCGCTGTCGCTGGTGTGTTCGTCAATCACCGCCACGCCGCGCGCGCCATGGCCCAGGTTGTTCATGCACTGCAAGGCGTCCACGGTGCAGCGGTTGTCGCTGCCTTGCGGCGAGGCCTGCACCACCACGACGCGACCCATGCCCAAGTTTTGGTGCAAAGCCATCAGGTCTTCGATCGAAGCGGCACCCGGGGTGTAGGCGCGATCGGTCCACAAAGGAAAACGGTCAAAAGGGCCAAACACATGCACATGGCAATCACAGGCCAGCGCTGGCATGGGGTGCGCAGTGGGATGGTCGTGAGGTTTTGTCGCCATCGATCGCCTCAGGCCTGGGCTTGACCCAGGGCGTCCCGCACGCCGCGTGTCCATTGGTTGGCGGCGGCGCTCAAAAAGCCGATGTCGGTTTGGGTGGTCACATACAGACAACCTTTGTGGATGGCCTGGACTTGGCGTTGCACGTCGCGGTTGCCACCAATGCCGGCAAACTTGCCATGCGCTTGGGCTGCGGCAATGGCGCGCTCTTGGGCGGCGATGATTTCGGGGTCGTCGAACTGACCGGGCTTGCCCATGTTGACCAGCAAGTCGTTAGAGCCCACATGGATCACGTCCACCCCAGGCACGGCCGCGATGGCCTCGACATTGCGCAGGCCCTCCACGGTTTCGATCATGCACACCACCAAGGCGGCGTCGTTCAAAGCGGGCACGCTTTGGGTCAGCGGCACAGCGGCGTAGTCAAAGTGCGGGTAGCCACCGCACACCGAGCGCTTGCCAATCGGGGCGAACTTGGCGGCGTTCACAGCGCGTTGCGCCTCTTGGGCGTTGTTCACATCGGGAAACACAATGCCTGTCACGCCGTTGTCCAGGTACACCGACACATTGGGGTCGTCCACGCTGCGCACCCGCACCTGGGCAGCAATGCCGCAACCCAGCGCGACTTGGGCCATGTGGCCGATGGTCTCGAGGTTGAACAGCGAGTGCTGCACATCGATGAACACAAAGTCGTGTCCCGTGGCTTTGGCAATGCGCACGATGTCGCCCGAGTGGCCCAAGCGCACCGTCATGCCCAAAGCGGGCTGACCAGCACGCATGCGGTCCATGACAGGGTTGGGGATGGAAACAGGGGTGGCCATGGTTGGACTCCGTTGAAGCAAGTGAAGGGTGGATCACACCACCCGGTGAAAGGTTTCGCCGCCGTTCATGACTTGTAGCCATTGCGCGGCCACGAGCAGCGAGCATTTTTTATGCAAGCCACTGTCCGGCGTGCGGCATCAACCGCTCGGGCTGTGAGATGCCTGGCTCAGGACGAGTCGGCCCACAGCGACTTGGTACCTTACGACAGTTGAGCTTGCCCGGCCGTCTCAGCGGGGCGCCGCCATCAAAGCGTCGTCAAAAATGGCCACCGCCCGCGTCCAACCGGCAGATGCGCCGCGGATTTTGTGCGGAAAGCAGCTGATGTAAAAGCCGGAGGGCGGCAGCACCTCCAGGTTGTGCAGTTTCTCAATGTGGCAATAGCCGATGTCGCGCCCGGCCTTGTGGCCTTCCCAGATCAGGCTGGCGTCTTGGCTCTCGGCGTATTTTTTGGCGGTGTGCACAAAGGGCGCGTCCCAGCTCCAAGCGTCGGTGCCGGTCAGGCGCACCCCGCGCTCGAGCAAATACATCGTGGCTTCGTAACCCATGCCGCAACCGCTGGACACATAGTCGTTGTTGCCATAACGCTTGCCAGCGCTGGTGTTGATGATGACGATCTCCAGCGGTGAGATTTCATGCCCAATCCGGGCCAGCTCGGCTTGCACGTCTTCGGCGGTGACCACATAGCCGTCGGCAAAGTGGCGAAAGTCCAGTTTCACACCGGGCTGAAAACACCATTCCAGGGGAACGTCGTCGATGGTGGTGGCCGCGCGTTTGTCGCCCAAGGCCTTGTCCATGGTGGAGTGAAAGTGGTAGGGCGCATCCAGGTGGGTGCCATTGTGGGTGGTGAGTTGGATCATCTCGATCGCCCAGCCCTCACCATCGGGCAGGTCCTTTTTTTCCAATCCGGGAAAGAAGGGTTTGATTTGCTCGTAGGTGTGCTCGTGGTTGAGGTATTTGATCTGCGGGGCATAGCCCGGCGGATCGCTCAACACATCGTTTTCAAGGTAAATAGAGAGGTCAACAAATTGGCGTGCCATGGTGCGTCTGGTGTGGGTGAAATGAAAAAAATCAGTCGGCGTAAATGCCCGCTTTTTGGATGACCGGGGTCCATTTTTTGATCTCGGCTTCCAAATGGGTCTGCAAGCCGCGCGGTGTCAGCTTGTCGGCCGCAGGCACGTCAGAGCTCAAGTCGGCCAGGCGTTGGCGCACTTGGGGGTCTTGCAAAGCAAAGCGCAAGGCGGTGTTGATTTTCTCGATGATGGGAGCGGGCGTGCCCTTGGCCACGTACATGCCGTGCCAGACCTTGACCTCAAATCCTTTGAGGCCTTGTTCGTCCAAGGTGGCCAACTGACCCAAACTGGACAAGCGGGTGAGGGTGGTCACGCCATAGGCTTTGACGCGGTTTTCTTTGATGATGGGCACGGTTTGGGTGGTTTGGTCGCACAGCAAGTCCACTTGGCCGCCGAGCAAATCGTTCATCGCCGGTCCGGTGCCTTTGTAGGGCACAGTGGTCAGCTCCACGCCCACTTGGCTCATGAACATCAAGCCGCACAGGTGCGACACCGCGCCCAATCCGGCATTGGCCAAGGAGACTTTGTCTTTGTTGGCGCGGATGTAGGTGAGCAACTCTTGAAAATTATTCGCCGGAAAATCTTTGCGTCCCAACAAGGTCATGGGCACATCGACCACTTGGCCGATGTAGTCAAAGTCTTTCAGCGGGTCAAACCCCAAGCGTTTGTACAAGGCCGGTGCGGTGGCCATGCCGGTGTGGTGGATCAACACGGTGTAACCATTGGGGGCGGAGCGCGCCACCCGTTGTGAGGCCAGGGTGCCACCCGCGCCCACGGTGTTCTCCACAACCACGGTTTGGCCTATGGATTTGCCCATGGGGATGGCCAGCATGCGGGCCACCACATCGGTGGGGCCGCCTGCGGCAAAAGG
>CAXNFO010000125.1:0-6114 GCA_964201395.1 Limnohabitans sp. | reverse complement strand
ATCAAAGCCACCACCTCGCCGCGCTGCACCCGCAAGTCCACGCCGCTGACCGCTTTCACCGGCTTTTTGCCGCCGGTGAAAGTGACATGCAGTTGCTGGACCTCCAAAAAACAATCGCTGGAAGGCGCGCTGCTCATGCCACACCTGCCTGCGCGGTTTGCGCTGAAAGGCCTGCTGGGGCGAGCGGGTGGTCGCTGCTAACCACATGCATCCAACACGCCACCTGTTGGCCCTGGGCGGTGTCGGCCAACACCGGCATCTTTTGGCTGCACACGGCTTGGGCATGGACACAGCGCGGGTGAAAGCGGCAACCCGAGGGCGGGTTGATGGGGTTGGGCGGGTCACCGGCCAAGGGCGGTTTTTCGGTGCGCTTGTCCGGGTCCAGGGTGGGGATGGACGAGAGCAAGGCTTGGGTATACGGGTGGGCCGGGTGCTTGAACAAGGTTTCACTGTCGCCAATTTCCACCACTTGGCCCAAATACATCACCAGCACCCGGTCGCTCATGTATCGCACCACATTCAGGTCGTGGCTGATGAACACATAGGTCAGGCCAAAGTCCTCTTTCAAATCCAACAGCAAATTGAGCACCTGCGCTTCCACCGACTTGTCCAAGGCCGAAACCGCCTCGTCCAAAATGATCAAGCGCGACTGCAAGGCCAAGGCGCGGGCAATGTTGACACGCTGGCGTTGACCACCCGACAACTCGTGCGGGTAGCGCTCGGCAAACCGTTCGGGCGCCAAACCCACGCGGTCCAACAAGTCGCGCGCGCGTTCCACCGCTTCGCGCTTGGACACGCCATGCACCATGGGCGCAAACGCGATCGAGTCTTCCATGGTCAAGCGCGGGTTGAGCGAGGCGTAACTGTCTTGAAACACCATTTGGGCCTGGCGCCGATAGGCTTTGAGCGGCAGGGCTGACCCCCCCACGGTTTGGCCATCAAAAACCATCTCGCCTTGGTCGGGCGCGATCAATTGCATGAGCAAACGCGCGGTGGTGGATTTGCCACAACCAGACTCGCCCACCACGCCCAAGGTCTCGCCCTTGAACACATCAAAGTCCACCCCGTCAACAGCACGCACCACGCCGCCGCCTTTGCCGAACACATCTTTTTTCAGTGGGAAATGTTTGACCAAGCCACGCACACGGAGCATGGGCTGGGCCGGTCCGCCCACATCGATCGGGGTCAAAGGCATGGTGCGCTCACTGTTTGATTTCCATGGCCGAGCGCAAACCGTCGGCCAACAAATTAAAGGTGATGGAGGTGATGAAAATCATGGCGCCTGGCAAAGCCGCGATCCAAGGCTGGGTGTAAATGGCGGTGCGCAAGGTGTTGAGCATCAGGCCCCACTCGGGCTCGGGCGGCTTCACGCCCAGGCCCAAAAAGCTCAGGCCCGAGGCCAAGATCATGCACACCGCGATCAAGCTGGTGGCATACACAAACACCGGCCCGAGCACATTGCCCAACACATGCACGCGCACGATGGTGAAGGCACCCGCCCCCGACGCGCGGGCGGCATCGACAAAGTCGCGCCCACGAATTTGCGTGGTCACGCTCTCAGCCACCCGGGCAATCGGCGGGATGAACACAATGGTCAATGAAATCAGCGAATTGGTGATGCCCGCACCCAAGGCCCCCGACAAGGCAATGGCCAGCAGCACCGACGGAAACGCATAAAACACATCGATGGTGCGCATCATCACGCTGTTGACCCAGCCGCCGGTGTAGCCCGCTGTGATGCCAATCACCGAGCCGATGACAAACGCACAGATCACCGGCGTGATGCCCATGAACAAGGACAAGCGGGTGCCCACGATCAAGCGGGTCAGCATGTCGCGCCCCAACTCATCGGTGCCCAGCGGGTGTCCGGCAAACCCAATGGGTTTGAGCCGCTTGAGCATGGACGATTGGTACGGATCCAGCGGCGCCAACCAGGGACCAAAAACAGCCAGCACCAACAACACCAAGACAACCAAGGCCGCTGCCACGGCCACTTTGTCTTGCAGGAAACGCCGCCCCACGGTTTGCCAGTAACCCGCCGAGCGCTGCATGACCGGCTCTGGCACCTTGCGGGGATCTGCGGTGATGTGCATCATGAATCTGGTCTGGGTTTCAGCTGCGCGAAATGCGCGGATCGAGCAGGGTTTGAACCACATCCACGATCAGGTTCAAGAACACGAAAAACATGGCCAAGACCAAAATGGTGCCCTGCAACAAAGGCAGGTCGCGCTGAAAAATGGCGGCGTTCAACAAAAAGCCAGTGCCCGGCCAAGAAAACACGGTCTCGATCAAGATCGATCCACCCAGCAAATAACCCAGCTGCAAACCCATCACCGCCAAAGCAGTGGGCGCAGCGTTTTTCACCACATGCTTGAAGACGCCCACATCGGTCAATCCTTTGGCGCGCAAACCCACAATGAACTCTTGGGCCAAGATGTCGGCCACCAAGGCGCGCACCGTGCGCGAGATGATGCCCATGGGAATCACGCTCATGGTGATGGCGGGCAGCAGCATGTGTTTGAAATGCTCCCAATCCCAGGCCCAGTCGCCCGAACCTCCAGGGCCCGCCCCACCGGGGGGCAACCACATCAAGATGGATGAAAAAACAATCACCAGCACCATGCCCAACCAGTAGTGCGGCACGCTGACCCCCAGCACCGAGGTCAAAGAGGCCAATTTATCCAGCCAAGAGTTTTGAAAATACCCGGCCACAAAACCAAACAAGCAACCCAGCACAAAACCAATCAAGGTGGCCAACATGGCCAAACGCAAGGTGTTGCCCACGGCTTTCATCACCTCGCTGTACACCGGTCGGTTGCTGGCGATCGAGGTGCCCAAATCACCCTGCAAGGCGCGCCACACCCAAGACACAAACTGCTCGGGGTAAGAGCGGTTGAATCCATAAAGTTCTTTTAACTTGGCTTGCAACTCAGCCGAAGCGTCGGGGGGCAGGATGGACACCAAGGGGTCACCCGGTGCCAGATGCACCAAGGCAAAACACACCAAGGCCACACCCAACATGATGGGCAGGGTGTAGACCAAGCGCCGCCACAAAAAACCAAGCATCCCATTGCTCCAGAAGAAACCAAATCCAGGGCTGCATCGCCCTGGCCGTCAAAAAAGCTGACGGGCATGGGCACACCATGCCCATGCCGTCAGCCCATGGGAGCCTTTAGTTGATCGAAATGGGGGCCAAATCGATAAACCAGCTGCGTGGCTGCACCAAGCCCTTGATCTTGCTGCTGACGGCACGGGGGCCCACGTCATGCGCAATCCAGACAAACGGGGCCTCTTCCACAATGCGCGCATGCAGCTTGGACAAAGCCACATCGCGTTTTTTGTCGTCAAACTGGGTGCGGGCTTCGGCGATCAGCTTGTCAAACTCTGGGTTGCCGAAATAACCCCAGTTGTTGGACACCGGCGGGAAGGTGCCGGTGCTGGTAAAACGCACCATGCCAAAGAAGGGGTCCATGGCGGCGTAGCTGACATTGATGGCGTTGGCGCCGTTGGCCGATGGGTCCTTGGCACCCTTGCGCCAGTTGGTGAACAAGGTGTTCCATTCGATCACGTCAAACTCGACGTCAAAGAAGCACTGCTTAAGCGACTGCTGCACAAACTCGTTCATCGGCAAAGGCTGCATCTGGCCCGAACCTGAGGCAGAAATTTGCACCTTGACCTTGAGCGGTTTGGCCGCGCTGTGGCCGGCTTGGGTCATCAAGGTTTTGGCCGCATTCACGTCGTACTTGATGTCGAACTTGGGGTTGCCCCACCAGGGGTGGCCCGGGGGCACGGTGCCCTTGGGCACGGCCATCATGCCACCCAGCAAGGTTTTGATGCCTTCGCGGTCGACACACAGGTTGGCGGCTTGGCGCACCCGCTTGTCCAACCAGGGTGAGCCTTCGGCAAACGACAACTGCCAAGGCCACACATGGGGCTGGGCATTGCTTTCAATCTTGAAGCCGCGCTGGGTGATTTGCGCCATGGCGTCGGGCGCCGGGGCCTCGATCCAGTCCACCTGGCCACCGAGCAAAGCAGCGGTGCGGGCGTTGGCCTCGGGCATGGGCAGCATCACGATGCGGTCGAGCTTGGGCACGCGCTTGGCATCCCAATAGGTTTTGTTGGCCACCACCTCCAAGCGCTCGCGCGGCACAAAACGCGCCATCTTGAACGGGCCTGAACCAGATGCATCCGCGGCAAACGCCGTCCAGGCGGCTTTGGACTTGTCGGCAGGGGTGTCGCCGGTGGCGGCGTCAAATTTCTTTTTCCAATGCGCGGGCGAAGCCATGAACAAATTGGTCAGGTTCAGGGGCAAGAAGGCATCGGGTTCGCTGGTGGTCAACTCGACGGTCAAGTCGTCGATCTTGCGGGCGCTGCGCAAGGTGGGCATGCGAGAGGCGGTCACGCCCACCTGGCTGGCGTCGAAATGCACCGCATCTTTGTCCAACACTTTTTGCACGTTCCAGACAATCGCATCGGCGTTGACGGCGGAACCGTCATGGAATTTGACGCCAGGGCGCAGTTTGAAGGTCCACTTGGTTTTGTCGGTGGCATTCACCGCCCAAGAGGTGGCCAAGCCGGGGATCAGCACGCTGGGGGCATTGGCCTTGGACAAGTCCCATTGCGTCAATGCGTCATACATCGGGATGCCGGTGAAGCGGTTGCCTTCAAAACCTTGATCGGGCTGACCCAAGGTGCGGGGAATGTCGGCGGCGGTCATGGCAATGCGCAACACCTTTTCTTGCGCCTGCACGGCCAAGCTCATGGCGCTCAAACCGACGCCAATGGCCAAAGTCATGGCCGACGGCGCAGAGGCGCCAAAAATGGGGAAGCTGAACCGTTTCATGAAAACTCCATTCGTGATGTTTAAAAATTTGAGCCGAAACCTGTACGGATCACACCGCAATCAATACCTGCAGCATGCCCAATTACCTGTCCACCCCTTGGTATGCAATCAATATGCCACCAATACAAGCCTTGGGCGCACCAATACTAGGCAATTTGACGGCTATGACGCACCATTACAGATCAAAGTACGAACGTTTATAGGGTCTTTGGCACCAAATTGGTTCAACTTGAGGCGATCTAGAGAACCGCAGACACCATTTAAAGGCGGTCATCGCGGGACAGGGCTGATGCTTGGTAAAGGCACAGCCTTAGTGCACGTGCCCCAGCTGGGTGATCCCCGTGACCAGGGCAATGCCCGCAAACAACCAGCCAATTTGCGCCACGGTGGCGTTGGCGCTCAAGCGCTTTTGCAACTGCGGTATCAAATCGGCCAAGGCCACATAGATATAGCTGCTGCTGGCCAGGGTGAGCCAAAAGGGCAGCCATTCTTCATGGCCGGCGATCAGGCTGTGGCCGACCAAGCCGCCCAGCACCGTGACCCCACCGGCCATGCACAGCTTGATGAGGGCGCTGCGGGGTTGGCCGATGCCCTGTTGCAGCACCACCAAGTCGCCCATGTGGTGCGGCACCTCGTGGGCCAAAACCGCCACGGTCGCGGCCACGCCCAGTTGCACATCGGCCAAAAAGGCAGCGGCCACCAACAAGCCGTCGCCAAAGGCATGGATGCTGTCGCCCATCAGCACCGACCAAGACCCGGCCATGCCCGTTGGGGGCGCATCCTTGGCGTGGTCATGGCCATGCGCGTGCCCATGGCTGTGGGCGTGACCATGCTCATGGCCGTGGTGCCACAGTTCGGCCTTGTCGAGCAAAAAGAAAAACACCAGGCCCACCAACAAGGTAATAAACAACTGGTGGGGAGAAGCCCCCGACTCAAAGGCTTCGGGCAGCAAATGCATGAAGGCCGTGGCCAGCAATGCGCCAGCCGCCAAACTGAGCAAATGCTGGGTATAGGCCGACAGCAAGGCACGGGCGCACAAGGCGGCCACCAGCACACTGCCCACGCCAGCGGCCAAGGTGCCCAACACTATATAAATGAGGTTCACCCAGCTGTCCTTGTGGGGGCCGCCGCCGCTGGGGCGGCTTCAAAGCAGGGGGCGACCAGCCCCCATGCGCACAGCTTCAAGCCACGCCGTTTTGTTTGAGCCAAGCCAGCAAACGCTGCCAGCCGTCCTGCGCGGCCGGGGCGCGGTAGCTGGGCCGGTAATCGGC
>CAXNFO010000124.1:0-6126 GCA_964201395.1 Limnohabitans sp. | reverse complement strand
CGATTTGGATGGGCTGAGCCTGCCTGCAGCGCAATGGCCACAACAGGATTTGTACGCCATGGTGGACGCGATTCGCCTGCAGGAGAGCACTTACAAGTCGGCCGGGTCGGTGCATGCCTGCGCGCTGTTTCACAATGGCGAGATGAAATTGTTTGTCGAGGATGTGGGCCGCCACAATGCCATTGACACCATTGCCGGCTGGATGTGGATGCACGGCATCCACCCCGAACAAGCGCCCATCAACGCACCCTGGGCTTTTTACACCACCGGTCGCCTGACCAGTGAAATGGTTCTCAAGGCGGCGCAAATGCAAGTGCCAGTGGTGGTCTCGCGCAGTGGCATCACCCAAATGGGATTTGAGATGGCCCAGCGCTTGGGTTTGTGCACCGTGGGGCGCGCCACCCACAAGCGTTTTCTTTGTTACACCGCGCCCCAGGTGTTGTTGTGGCAACCCGAGTTGGCGCAAACCACTGTGAAAAGAGCCCCCACATGATGCGTTTATGGTCTTTGGCGTGGCGCAACCTGTGGCGCGATGCACGCGCGGGCGAGTTGCGCTTGCCCATGGTGGCCGTGGCCCTGGGCGTGGCCGCGCTCAGTTCGGTGGCATTTTTGGCCGATCGCATGCAAGCCGGCATGGCGCGCGACGCCCGCCAGTTGATGGGCGGTGATGTGGTGGTGGTGAGCGATCAACCCACGCCTGCGCCCTTTGTGCAAAAAGCCAAGGCCCTGGGTTTGAACAGTGCCACCACGCTGAGTTTTCCCACCATGGCGCGGGCCAGCGACGAGCGCGGTGGTGCCAGCCGCTTGATTGCCCTCAAAGCGGTGGAGCCGGGATACCCCTTGCGCGGGGCTTTGCAGGTTTTGCAATCCACGGCAGGCGATTTGGTGGGCGCTTTGTTGCCCACACCTGGGCTTCAGCCTGGCACGGTGGCCGCACCCAACAACCAAACGGCCTACGACGGCCCCTCTGTGAAGGTGCGCACCATTCCAGCGCCGGGGCAGGCGTGGGCCGAGCCAGGCCTGTTGGAAGCGCTGGAATTGCAACCTGGCGACAGCTTGTGGCTGGGCAAACACCGCGTCACCTTGTCGCAGGTGCTCACCGCCGAGCCCGATCGGGGCGCGGGCTTCATGAACTTTGCCCCGCGCTTGTTGATCAACATCGCCGACCTGGACGCCACCGGTTTGGTGCAGCCGGCCAGCCGCATTGCTTGGCGCTTTGCGGTGGCTGGGCCAGACAAACAGGTGGCAACCTATATGCAATGGGCCCAGGACCAAGTGGGCCTGGCAGAGGTGCGCGGCGTGCGCTTGGAGTCGATGGAGGCGGGGCGCCCCGAAATGCGCCAAACCCTGGAGCGCGCAGAAAAGTTTCTCAACCTGGTGGCCTTGTTGGCCGCCTTGCTCAGCGCGGTGGCCGTGGCCTTGGCCGCGCGCGGTTTTGCGGCGCGCCATTTGGACGACTGCGCCATTCAGCGCGTGCTCGGTCAAAGCCAGCGCCAGATTGCTGCGGTGTATGCCATCGAATTTGGTTTGCTGGGCATTGGCGCGAGCTTGATCGGCGCGGCACTGGGCTACGGCTTGCACGAGGTGTTTGTCGGCTTGCTCAGTGGTTTGATTGAGGCCGACTTGCCCGCGGCCGGTTGGCGGCCCCTGGCCTATGGGGTGGGCACCGGCCTGACGCTGTTGGTGGCCTTTGGGTTGCCGCCGGTTTTGCAATTGGCCCGGGTGCCGCCTTTGCGGGTGATCCGCCGCGATGTGGGCAAACCGCAAGCCGCTTCCTTGGGGGTCATGGGGGCTGGTTTGCTGGGTTTTTCGCTGCTGCTGATGGCGGTCAGCCGCGACCTGGTGTTGGGCCTGTGGGTGGTGCTGGGCTTTGCTGGGGCGGTGGCTTTTTTCGCAGCGCTGTCCTGGCTGGCGGTGCGCAGTTTGCGTTGGGCGGTGAATGAAGCGCGCTCGCCACAATGGCTGAGTTTGGCCACGCGCCAAATTTCTACCCGACCGGTGTTTGCCATGGTGCAAGTCAGTGCTTTGTCGGTGGGCTTGTTGGCCCTGGTGTTGTTGGTGTTGTTGCGCACCGACTTGGTGGCCAGTTGGCGCAACGCCACGCCTGCCGACGCGCCGAACCGCTTTATTTTGAATGTGCAACCCGATCAGTCGCAGGCCTTTCAAGACCATTTGCGCCAAGCCCGGGTTCAGCGCTACGACTGGTACCCCATGATCCGGGCCCGCTTGGTGGCGGTCAACGGCCAAAACGTGTCGGCCCAAAACTACACCGACGAGCGGGCCAAGCGATTGGTGGACCGCGAGTTCAATGTGTCGCACAGCGTGGCAGCACCAGCGCACAACAGCATCGTGGCGGGTGCTTGGGTGCCCGATGAGCCCGAAGCCTTGAGCCTGGAAGAAGGTTTGGCCAAAACCCTGGGCTTGAAAATGGGCGACCGTTTGCGCTTTGACATGGCGGGGGTGGCCATTGAAGCGCGCGTCACCTCGATACGCCGGGTCGACTGGACGTCGATGCGCGCCAACTTCTTTGTGATGTACCCCGTGTCGCGCATGTCCGATGTGCCCATGACCTACATCGCTGCTTTTCGTGCCCCATCGGTGCGTGGCTTTGACAATGCCTTGGTGGCGCGCTTTCCCAACATCACCAATGTGGACTTGGGCGCCAGCCTCAACCAGGTGCAAAAAGTCTTGGGCCAAGTGGTTCAAGCGGTGGAATTTTTATTCGTCTTCACCCTGGCCGCTGGCTTGGTGGTGATGTTTGCCGCCGTCACCGCCACCCGCGAAGAGCGGGCCCGCGAATATGCGGTGTTGCGCGCTTTGGGTGCATCCAACCGTTTGTTGGCGCGGGTGCAAGCCGCTGAGTTGGTGGGCGTGGGCGCCTTGGCAGGTGCCCTGGCCTCCTTGGTGGCCTTGGCCGTGGGCTGGGGCTTGGCCCGCCATGTGTTTGAGTTCGCTTGGACACCGCCCATCTGGGTGCCCTTGGTGGGCACACTGGCGGGTGCGCTGTTGGCGCTGTTGGCCGGTTGGTGGGGCTTGCGCGAAATTTTGCGCCGCCCGGTGGTACAGACCTTGCGCCAAGCAGCGATGTGATGTTTTCGGGGCCACCGCATGAATGACGCCAACCAACCCGACAGCATCACCGCGTTTGACATGGTGGGTGGCGAAGCCCAGGTGCGCGCCTTGGTAGACCGGTTTTACGACCTGATGGATTTGGAGCCGGCATACACCCATTTGCGCGCTGTGCACGGCAGCGACTTGCAATCGGCACGGGATAAATTGTTTTGGTTTTTGTGCGGTTGGCTGGGCGGGCCATCGCATTACACCGAGCGCTTTGGCCACCCGCGCTTGCGCATGCGCCACATGCCGTTTGCGATTGGGGTGCGCGAGCGCGACCAGTGGCTGGCCTGCATGGCCCAGGCCATGCAAGAGGTGCAGTTGCCAGAGGCCCTGCAAACGCGTTTACGGGAAAGCTTTTTCCAAACCGCTGACTGGATGCGCAACCTCAACGGAGCGTGAGGTGGCTCGGGCCCGACCCTGGGGCCAGCAACACCCGCAAGGCCCCGGCCCCGCCTTCCGAGGGCGTGGCCTGCACAAACGCCAAGACCTCGTTTTTTTGCACCAACCAGCGCAGCACTTTGTTTTTCAGCACCGGTGTTTTGCCAGGCGACCCCAGGCCTTTGCCATGCACCACCCGCACGCAGCGCCACCCTTGTCGGTGGGCTTGGAGGATAAAGCCGCCCAAGGCTTCGCGCGCCTCGTCGCTGCGCAAGCCATGCAAGTCAATCTCGCCTTGCAAGGCCCAATCGCCTTGGCGCAACTTGCGGATCACGTCGCGGCCCATGCCGTCGCGCAGGTAGCTGAGTTGGTCATCGGTGTCGATCATGCGGCTGATGTCGATTTCATCGCTCAAACTCTCGCGCAGCACCGCTTGCTGGTCAAGTTGCAGCTGCAAGGGCTCGGGCGCGGGTGCCGGGGTTTGCAGCCGCACCCGCGCTTGCGGGTTCAAGGGTTTGACGGCCCCGACTGAGCGCACAAACAGTTCTTGTTCGGCCCGCGCTTGACGCAGCGCCTCGGCGCGGGCTTGGGCCGCCAATGCGTCACTCGCTTGCTGCTGGGCCAGCTTTTGGCGCAGGGCATCCAGGTCTTTGAGGGAGCGCGATTTCATGGGGGCAACACAGACAGGGGTGGGGTGGTGCCACCGAAGTGGCCGAGAGCATGTTTGGCATCATAGCCAGCCACGGCCTGTGATGGGCCATCGGGTTGCGGTGCGACTTCAGTGACCCAGCGGTGCAGCGCTGGGTGTGTCGAATGCGTGGGCTTTTTAGATCAACCCCGACTCGGCCATCGACAAAGCGCAGCCTGGGGCCACGATGATGTGGTCCAGCACCCGCACATCCACCAGGGCCAAGGCCGACTTCAGGGTTTGCGTCAGGGCTTTGTCGGCGGCTGAAGCTTGCACGCTGCCACTGGGGTGGTTGTGGGCCAGCACCACACCGCTGGCGCCCACATCCAGGGCCAGCTTGACCACTTCGCGCGGGTACACGCTGGCTTGGCTCAGCGTGCCTTGGAACATGGCGCGGTATTGCAACAAGTGGTGTTGGTTGTCGAGCAGCAGCAAGGCAAACACCTCATGGCCCAAATGGCCCAATTGCAGTTGCAAATACTGCTTGACGCGTTCGGGCGAGTCAAGCACCGGGCGCTGGCGCAGTTGCTCGGCCAAGGCGCGGCGCGACAACTCCAACACCGCCAGCAATTCGGCCCGTTTGGCCGTGCCCCCCAAACCTTTGAAGCGCTGCAAGTCTTTGGCCTGGGTCTGCAGCAGGCCCGAAATGCCGCCAAACTGCGCCAAAAGCTCGCTGGCCATGTGCAACACATGCCGACCCGGGGTGCCGGTGCGCAGCAGCAAAGCCAGCAACTCGGTGTCGCTCAGGGCGGCAGGCCCCAAGGCCAGCAGCTTTTCGCGGGGGCGCACTTCGGTGGGTAAATCGCGCATGGGTGTGTGGGTGGAATATTTTTGTTCTAATGCCACCCGAGCACCATTCGTTGACAGGCCTCTATCAGGGATTTCTACAATGGGACGCGAAATCCCACCGCTTTATGACCTCTCCCACCTCTGAACCCATTGTGCGTGTCACCCCTGGCGCCTTTTTGACCTTGCACTACCGACTGACGGGACCGCAAGGCGACATCATCAACACCTTCGAGGACAAGCCCGCCACCTTGTCGCTGGGCTCGGGCGAGTTGTCGCCGGCCCTGGAGCAGCAATTGATGGGCTTGGCCGAGGGCGCGCGCACCAGCTTTCAGTTGGCCGAGGGTGAAGCCTTTGGGCCACGCAACCCCGATATGCTGCAGTGGGTCAGCCGCGATTTGTTGCGACAAATGGGCGACCCGCATGAAAGCTATGCCGTGGGCGATGTGGTTGCCTTTCCGGCGCCCGATGGCGCGGGCAGTTATGCCGGCGCGGTGTGCCAGTTGGGCGATGCTGCGGTGCTGTTTGACTTCAACCACCCCCTGGCCGGTCAGGCTGTCCAATTCGAAGTGCAATTGATCGGAGTGTTATGAACGCACCCACACCCTCTGAAATTATTTTGGCCGAACCCCGCGGGTTTTGCGCCGGTGTGGACCGGGCCATTGACATCGTTGAGCACGCCCTGAGCAAGTTTGGCGCGCCCATTTATGTGCGCCACGAAATCGTGCACAACACCCATGTGGTCAACGACTTGCGCTCGCGGGGCGCCATCTTCATCGAAGACTTGAACGACGTCCCCCCAGGTGCCACCTTGGTGTTCAGCGCGCACGGGGTGCCCAAAGCGGTGGAGCACGAGGCCGACAGGCGTGGGTTTCGGGTGTTTGATGCCACCTGCCCTTTGGTCACCAAGGTGCACGTCGAAGTGGCCAAACTGCACCGCGAAGGCTATGAGTTCATCATGATCGGCCACAAAGGCCATCCCGAGGTCGAAGGCACCATGGGCCAATTGTCGCAAGGCATTCACTTGGTGGAAGACGTGGACGATGTGGCCACGGTGCAGCCCAGCCAAACCGAGCGGCTCGCCGTCGTCACCCAAACCACTCTGAGTGTGGACGACGCCGCTGAAATCATGGCCGCTGTGCAAAAACGCTTTCCGC
>CAXNFO010000123.1:0-6133 GCA_964201395.1 Limnohabitans sp. | reverse complement strand
GCTTCCGCCTGCGGGCAATACCCACGCTTGAAACCCTTGGCGGCATAAAAAGGCTGCAAGTAAACGGGGATGTAGTGCAGGTTGACCTTGATGTTGGCCAAATGCATGGCCCGGTAAACCTCTTTTTGGCCCAGGCCATGATCACCGGCGGTGATCCTCAGGGGATAGAGGTGAAAACTGGACTCGCAGTCTGGGTGTTGCCAGGGTGTGACCAGGGGCAGGTCACACAAGGTGTTGTCGTAAATTTCGGCATAAGCCTGTCTGCGGCTGACGAATGCGTCGATTTGTTGCAGCTGGCTCAAGCCCAAGGCGGCCTGCAGTTCTGTCATGCGGTAGTTGAAGCCCAAATCCAGTTGCTGGTAATTCCAAATTTCATCCGCTGGGTGCGCGAGCATGTCTGCGGGGTCGCTGGTGATGCCATGGCTGCGCAAGCGCATCATGGTTTTGGCCCATTCAATGTTGTTGGTCAAGGCCATGCCGCCTTCTCCACTGGTGATGATCTTGACCGGGTGAAAGCTGAAGATGGTGATGTCGCTGTAGCGGCCATTGCCCACCGGTTGGCCCTGGTAACGGGCGCCGATGGCGTGGGAGGCGTCTTCAATCAGCTTGAAGCCATACTGCACAGACAAGGCATGAATGGCCTGCATGTCACACGACTGGCCACACATGTGAACCGCCACCACCACTTTGGGCAGCTGGCCGTTTTTCTCTGCCTCGATGAGCTTGGCCTTCAACGCCACCGGGCACAGGTTGTAGGTGCGTGCATCGATGTCGACAAAGTCGACGTCTGCGCCGCAATACAAAGCGCAGTTGGCCGAGGCGACAAAGGTGATGGGGCTGGTCCACAAGCGGTCGCCTGGGCCCAGGCCCAAGGCCAAGCAGGCCAAATGCAAAGCCGATGTGGCATTGGTGGTCGCCACGGCGTGTTGCGCTTGGCAATATCTTGCCACCGCTGTTTCAAAGTTGGGAACCACAGGCCCCTGTGTCAAAAAATCGGAGCGCAGCACCTTGACCACGGCCTTGATGTCAGCCTCGCTGATGCTTTGGCGGCCATAGGGTATGGAATTCGACATCATGATTAACACCTCACTTGTGAAAAAAATGGGCTTGAATTGAATTCATTGATATTCATTTTTCAAACCCTTTCTGGCCAGGTTCACTCAGCCACTGAATGGATTTGGGCTGCACGAACTTCTTCGAAGCAATAAGCAAGCCAAGCGCAATGTCCTGTGGCGCGCTCTTTGCTTACTTGGCTGTCATGTGTCAATTCAGGGTTTTCTGATGCCCGCCACCACCACGCCCAGCCCACAGGTCGCGACAGCGCCTGGGCTTTGGGCCGCCTGCCAAAACAGGCACGCAGATGCAGGGCTGTGGGCCCCCAGCGATGACGGGCCGGATCTCGATGTCAGCTTGCTCCAAGCCACACATCCCAGCATCGCCATCAACGGCATCCGCATGGCCAGCCCTCACGCACCTTGGCGCGATGCCCAATTGGCATTGCCAGGTTTGCTGAACCACCGGGTGGTGCACCTATATGGTTGCGCCTTGGGCCATCTGCCCACCTTGTTGCTGAGTTCTTCCGAATGCGTTGAAGACATTCACGTCCACATATTGAATTCCAAAGCATTCAAAATTCAACTGGAACACATGCCAGACACCGAATGGTTGGCTGACCCGCGCGTGAAGCTGCGCATGGCCCTGGCCAGCGATCAGCCCGATCGGGACGCGGCCATGCACATTTCATTACCGGATTTGCGGTTGATCGAACCTGACTTGTGGCGCTTGCGCGATCGCTTGCAAGCTCGATTGAACCGTGCTTTTGTGAACAGCGCCTTCAAAGCCCAGGACCCGTATTTGCAGGCCTTGATGCAAGCCAATGCCGCGCTGTTGCAAAGTGACTTGCCCGTTCATGCCTTGTATGGACAAACGGTTCCCCGCAGCGCCCACATTGTGGGTTCTGGCCCCAGCTTGGAGCACAGCATCGCGCAGCTGCGCGGTTTGGCCAATGGACCGCAAGCGCCCTGGGTGATGGCGGTGGACACCGCATTTGCCGCTTTGCAAAAAGCTGGTGTGCGGGTCGACTGTGTGGTGAGCATTGAAAAAAAGATCCACACCCGCTGGTTGCCCACCGCGCACAGCCAAGGCGTGGCCTTGGTCTATTCGCCGGTGGTGCCCAACGATGTTTTATTGGCCTGGCAGGGGCCGCGTTATAAGTCCTTCACCCACACCGCATTGCACCGCAGTGCGCCGCATTTCGACGCGAAAGCGTGTTTGTTTTGCGGCGGCAGCGTGGTGCACACCGCCACCGATTTGGCAGTGCGCATGGGCTTTGCAGAGATATGCTTTTGGGGGGTTGATCTGTCCTACCCCAACGGCAAAACGCATGCGCATTGGCCCAGCGGCGAGTTGGGTGGCCACCCCACCCGCAGTGGGCATTGGGTGATGAATGGCTTGGGCCAGCCAGTGCCCTCCTCGCCCAGTTTTGCCAACTACTTGGCGGAGCTGGAAGACCAAATTGCCCGCCACCCCCATATTCAGTTTTTCAATTCAAGTCACCTCGGGGCTGCGATCGCAGGTACCCAATACTTTTCGGAGTGAACCCCATGAACACAACCCAACACCTGCACCAATCCCTGCTTTCCATGGCCGATGGTTTTCGCTGTGGCCAGCATGTCGCCCTGGGCACGGAATTGCCCGAGCTGTTGACACAAATCGTGGCGCAAACCGTCCACGTGGCCGAAACCTCGCCCATGCAGGTTCACGGTTTGATCGCCCAATGCTTGCAGGCCTTCGAGCGCGGTGATTGGCTGGGCTTGGCCGACATCTTGGAATTTGAGATCGCCCCACTGCCCTTGGACAAAGCCGCCTTGGTGGATTGAGCGGCAAAGCGGCAAAGGTTTGCCGCTGGGCGCTTTCGGGAGCCGAGATGATGGCCCGATGGGCATCGGTCCAGTGTCAAAAAACCCACCGCCATTTCGTGGCATGCAACTTGCAGTGAGAACACCATTCGTTTACCAACTCGGCCACTGAACGGCCACAAAATGCCATGAAGAAAAATGCCAATGTGTGCGATCAATCGATTCTGATCACCGGGGGTACCGGATCGTTTGGCAGGTCATTTGTCAGAACGGTTTTGGATCACTGCCCCAAAATCAAACGCTTGGTGGTGTACAGCCGCGATGAGCTCAAGCAGTACGAAATGGCCCAGGAGTTTCCTGAGTCCAAGTACCCGCAATTGCGCTTTTTCTTGGGCGATGTGCGCGATGCCGCGCGCCTGACCCGAGCCTTGGAAGGCATTGACTCTGTGGTACACGCAGCCGCTTTGAAGCAAGTGCCTGCCGCCGAATACAACCCGTTTGAGTTCATCAAAACCAACATCCTGGGCGCCCAAAATCTGATTGACGCTTGCTTGGACAGCCAGGTCAAACGGGTGGTGGCTTTGTCCACCGACAAAGCCGCAGCCCCGATCAACCTGTACGGCGCGACCAAGCTGTGCAGCGACAAATTGTTTGTCGCCGCCAACAACTTCAAGGGTTCGCGCGATTTGCGCTTTTCTGTGGTTCGCTATGGCAATGTCATGGGTTCACGCGGATCGGTCATCCCTTTCTTTTTGAACAAGGCCAAGGCGGGTGTGCTGCCCATCACCGACCCTTTGATGACACGCTTCAATATTTCTTTGGACGAAGGCGTGGAGATGGTGTGCTGGGCGCTGGAGCATGCCCTGGGTGGCGAAATATTGGTGCCCAAAATTCCTTCTTACCGCATCAGCGATGTGGCCGAGGCGATTGGCCCCAACTGCAAGAAAGAAATCATTGGCATTCGCCCCGGCGAAAAGCTGCACGAAGAAATGATCACCAGCAGCGACAGCCCCAACACCTTGGATTTGGGCCAGTACTTTGCCATTTTGGGCAGCGGTACGCTGGCGCAGCGCCAACGCTACATGGCCAAGCTCAAGGCCCAGCAAGTGGACCATGACTTTTCTTATGACTCCTCGAACAACCCCGAATACCTGAGCGTGGCGCAAATTCGCGAGTTGATCAAGCTGCACATCAACCCTGAGTTTGAACCCGCATAAAGGGCCGATGCCATGAACCAAGACGTATTTGCGCGCAATGTCGCCGCCTTGATGGCCCAGTGCCCTGACTTGACCCCAGAGATCATTCAATCCAGCCTGCAAGGGCCTTGCGATGCTTCGCTGGTGAACCACCCCAGCCAGTTTCCCAACATCCGCTTTGAGCACAACGGCCAAGCGGTTCATTTGTACGAAGGCAGCGATCCGCTGCAAAACATACAAGCGGTGGTGGGCAAGCAACTGAGCGGCGGGCCGGTCAGCCATATCTTGACCATCGGCTTTGGTCTGGGCCTTTTGCACCATGAGTTGCTGGCGCGCAAAAGTGAGGGCGCCAAAGTGTTCATCGTTGAGCCCAGCTTGCGCTTGCTGCTGGAAGTTTGCAAATGTGTGGACATCGCCGATGTGCTGCACCACCCCGATGTGGTGCTGATGGTTCAACCCGACGCCACCTTGGCGTCTCGAAAAATGGGTGGGCTGATCAGCATCACCGAGGGTGCTTTCAAAGGTTGGCGCTTTGTGGTGAGCACACCCACGCTGGCCCTTTACAAAGACTTTGCAGCGCAATTTGTACATGTGTTTGGTTCGGTCATGACCAACCAAAAAATGCAAATCAACACCCTGGATTTGCACGGCGAAATGACGCTCAAAAACAGTTTGCTGAATTTGAAACAAATCAATGGCAATTCGTACTTGTCGTCTTATAAAGACCAATTCAAGGGCAAGCCCGCCATTTTGATTGCGGCCGGCCCTTCGCTGAAAAAGCAATTGCCCATGCTCAAGCAGGTGCAAGATCAATACATCTTGATCGCTGCGGGACAAACCATCAAGACCTTGCATGCCAACGGCATCCACCCCCATTTTGTGGTGGCAGCCGACCCCCAAGATGCCTTGCAAAAATACTTCGACAGCGACCAATTCACCCGCGAAATTTTGCTTTGCCTGACGGTGTGCAGCGCCGAGGTGGTCAAGCGCTTCCCTGGGCACAAGGTGTTTTTCCAATACACCCCCAAAATTGACCAGGCTTTGAGCGACACGATTGGCACCATGGGCACCGTCCACTTGGGCGGATCGGTGGCGAATGTGTCTTACTCATTGGCGCGTTATTTCGGCATTGAGGACATTGCACTGGTGGGGCAAGACCTGGCTTTCACCAATGGCGAGTCCCACACCGATGGCTATGTGAACAAGAAAATTTTGGCCGAAGACGACATGGCCAAAAACAACCGCTACCGCAAGGTGCCGGGGTATTACGGTGACGAGGTGTACACCAACCGGCAAATGGACACTTACCGCAACTGGTTTGAGCAGGTCTTAGAGAAAGACAAGCAAGTCAAGCTCTACAACTGCACCGAAGGCGGCGCCAAAATCAGTGGCACGCTGCAAATTCCCTTCGCCGATTTTTTAAACCAACAAACGCAAACCGAATCGGTCCAGATCCCCACCCACCCGGTGCAGGTCGACCCACAGCAGTTGAGCCAGTTGTTCCGCAAGGATTTGCAGGCGATTTTGAAAATCAACACCTTGGCCAGCGATGGCTGCCAGGCATGCTTGACCGGCATCAAAAACGCCAACAGCGTGAAGTCGATTTCGCGGGCGCGCAAATCTTTGGTCAAACTGCGCTCCATGCTGACCAAGGCTGAGGCCGACTTCAACCCCTACTTGTTCTTTTTGTGGAGCAAGGCCATGATGGACATGGGGAAAATTGATGTGGATCAAAACACCAGCACCGCTGATATTTTGCGCCCCTATGTGGCTTACTTTAAAAACCTGATCAACGCTTGCGACAAGAGCAAAAACTTGCTTCAAATGGCGATCACCCATTGAAAAAGCGGCCTCAAGGGCCGCTTTTTTGTGGGGTCATTCAGCGCATTACTTCAACAGCGAGAGCACCATTTGCGGCTGCTGGTTGGCTTGCGCCAAGATGGCTGTGGCCGCTTGCTGAATGATCTGCGTGCGCGCCAACTCACTGGTGGCCGTCGCATAGTCCGTGTCCGTCACCCGGCTCCTGGACTCGCTGGCGTTTTGCGCCACATTGGTCAAGTTGTCGATCGCATGGGTCAG
>CAXNFO010000122.1:0-6142 GCA_964201395.1 Limnohabitans sp. | reverse complement strand
TGGCCCAAGAGTTGGTGGTCAAAGACAAAGTGGATTATTTGGGTGGGATCGTGTTTTCCCCCAATGCGTTCGCAGTGGCGCCGGTGATCCAAGAGTCCAAAACACCGATGGTGGTGTTCAACGCTGCCACCTCGGACATCACCACCAAGTCTGACTATTACCTGCGCACCAGCTACACCTTGTGGCAGGTGACCGTGCCCATCGCGCAGCACGCGGCGAAAAAAGGCTTGAAAAAAGTGGTCACCGCGGTGTCCGACTACGCGCCGGGCATTGATGCTGAAAACGCATTCAAAGCGGAGTTCAGCAAGCAAGGGGGCCAAGTCGTGGAGTCCATTCGGATGCCGATTCGCACCACCGACTTTGCGCCGTTTGCCCAACGCATCAAAGCCAGCGGTGCGCAAGCGGTGTATGTGTTTTTGCCGGGCGGGCCGCCCAACCTGGGCTTTGTCAAAGCCTTCAATGAAAACGGTTTGCGCCAAGCGGGCATTGAATTTCTGGGAACCGCAGAAACCGATGAATTTGACTTGCAAAAATTTGGTGATTCGGCCTTGGGCTTGACCACGGCATTCCATTATTCAGCCGCGCATGACTCCCCAGCCAACAAAGCCTTTGTGGCGGCTGTGGCCAAGATCAACAAAGATGCGGTCACCAACTACGCCACCGTGGGCGCTTGGGATGGCATGTACGTGATCCACAAAATGATCGAGGCCACAGCGGGCAAACGCGATGGCGACAAGGCCATGGCGGCTGCCAAAACCTTGAAGTGGGAAAGCCCCCGAGGTCCGGTTGCCATCGACCCGGCGACCCGCCACATCACCCAAAACGTGTATTTGCGCACGGTTGAAAAAGGCCCAGGCGGCCTGTTGATCAACAAGGAGACGCAAAGCTTTGGCGCCCACGGCGACCACGGCTTGGGCAAATAAAGGTCGATTTTGCAACTGCTGGCCAATATCGCCATTGATGGCCTCGCCTATGGGATGGTGCTTTTCATCATTTCTGTGGGCTTGTCCGTCACCCTGGGCTTGATGCGGTTCATCAACCTGGCGCATGGCGCTTTTGCCATGGTCGGGGGTTATGTCTGCGCCTGGTTGGTGCGCTTGAATGATTGGCCTTTTGGCTGGGGCCTGATCGCTGCGGTTTTGGTCACGGGGGTGGTGGGTGCGCTGTTGGAAGTGTTGGTTTTGCGCCGCTTGTACCGCCGTGGCGAATTGCAGCAGGTGCTGTTCACCATTGGCCTGACTTTCTTGATGATCGCCACCGTCAACCTGCTGTGGGGGCCAGAAGTGCAGTTGATTCCTTTGCCTGCGTGGCTTTCAGCGCCGGTGGATCTGGGCTTTCGCACCTTGCCCGCCCAGCGCTTGTTGGTGCTCGGCGTGGGTGTGATGGTGGTTTTGCTCAGTGCCTGGGTGATGCATTTCACCCGTTTCGGTGTTTGGCTGCGTGCCGCGGTGGACAACACCGCGACAGCTTCAACCCTGGGCATTGCGGTCGAGCGTGTCCAGGTGCTGGCCTTTGCCGTCGGGGCGGCCCTGGCGGGTTTGGGCGGAATTTTGGGCGCGGAGTTGATGCCCTTGGAGCCTTATTACCCGATCAAATATTTGGTGCTGGTGCTGGTGGTGGTGTCTGTGGGTGGGATGGGTCAGATCACCGGGTCATTGGCCGCAGCCTTGGCCCTGGGCATCATCGAAACAGCCAGCAAATACCTGGCTTCTGACTGGGGCAGCATGTTTTTCTTTGTGGCCATGGCCTTGTTGTTGGCTTGGCGCCCCGAAGGTTTGTTGGTTCGTCGGGCTTAAACCATGCAACTGATCCACCACAGCCACCAGCCTTGGCGCCAAGCCATGCCCTATGTTCTTTGGGTGGCGTTGGCTGTGGTGGTGTATGTGTTTTTCCCCGATCAATTACCCCTGGGCGCGCGCATCGCATGCATGGCCATCTTTGTGATGTCTTTGGACTTGGTGGTGGGGTATGCAGGCTTGGCCACCTTGGGGCACTGTGCCATGTACGGTGCCGGGGCCTACGCGGCGGGCTTGTGGGCCACACATGTCAGTGGCGATCCCTTGCTGGGCTTGTTGGTGGGGGCTGTCGCGGGTGCGTTGGTGGCCGCTTTGTCTGGACTTTTTTTATTGCGCTTTCAGGGCCTGACCTTCTTGATGCTCACCATTGCAGTGAGCCAAATTTTGGAAAACCTGGCCAGCAAAATGCGCCACTGGACGGGGGGCGACGACGGTTTGTCGGGTTTTTCCATGGGCAAGGTCTTGGGTTTGGCCAGTTTCGACTTGTCAGGGCGGGTGGCTTTTGTTTATGCCGTTGTCGTGATGTTGCTCTGCCTTTGGTTGATGCGCCGCATCATGGGCTCCCCATTTGGTTTGGCCTGTGTGGGCATCCACGAAAACCGTTTGCGCATGGCTGCTTTGGGCAGTTCTGTCACAGCACACCTGCAACGGATTTACGTTGTGGCAGGTTTTTTTGCTGGTGTGGCGGGTGCCTTGTCGGCACAAATCAACCAAATCGTGGGCCTGGACACCCTGGGTTTTGACCTGTCGGCCGAGGCTTTGGTGATGTTGGTTTTGGGTGGTGCTGGCCATTTGCATGGAGCGATCGCCGGTACGCTGGTTTTCATGGGTATCCACCACGTGGCCTCGGCGATCAACCCCTACCACTGGTTGTTCATCATCGGGGCTTTGCTGGTGGTGGTGGTGCTGTTGCCACGCGAGCGCTGGGCCGATGCATGGCGTGCCCGTTGGGCGTTGCTGGGCGCTGCCAAGGTGAACCCATCCAGGGGCGTGCCGTGATCCCATCACCCCTGCTCGACATCCGTGGCTTGTGCAAATCGTTTGGCGGCTTGCATGTCACCCGCCAGGTGTCCTTGCAAATGAATGCTGGGGAGCGAGTGGGTTTGATCGGGCCCAATGGTGCTGGCAAAACCACGTTGATCAACCTGATCACGGGCGTTCTTCAGCCCAACAGCGGCAGTGTTTTTTTAATGGGGCGAGACATCACGGCCTTGCCCCAAGACCAGCGGGTCCGGCTGGGATTGGCTCGGACCTTTCAAATCACGCAGTTGGCGCCGCGCTTGCCCATTGGCCTGCAAGTGGCATTGGCCATTCATCAGAGGTTGGGGTCGGTGCACCACATGTGGTCCGCGGTATCGGGTTACCTGCCTGTGCGCACCGAGGCCATGGATATTTTGCACACGCTGGGCATGGCGGACTTGGCTGACAAAGCCCCCTTGGCCTTGGCTTATGGCCAACAGCGTTTGGTCGAGATGGCCATCGCCATGGCCTTGCAACCGCGGGTTCTGTTGCTGGACGAGCCCATGGCCGGCGTTCCCACGGCCGAGCGGGATGTGGTGTTGAAGGCCTTGGACACCTTGCCCACAGATTTGGCCATTTTGATGATCGAGCACGACATGGACCTGGTGTTCAGTTTTGCGCAACGCATGGTGGTTTTGGCCGAGGGCGAAGTCTTGGCCGAGGGTGCGCCGGCATTCATCCGCCAACACGCTGCGGTTCGCACCGCCTATTTGGGTGAGGTGGGCTGATCATGTCGGCTGTGTTGCAAGTTGCTGCTTTGGACGCGGGCTATGGTTCCGTGCACATCTTGCACCGGGTGGAGTTGCGCGTCGAAGCTGGCCAACGCTGGGCGGTGCTGGGGCGCAATGGGGTGGGCAAAACCACCTTGCTCAAGGCCATCATGGGATTGGCCGATGTCACGCACGGGCGGATTGAATGGGACGGCCATGACATCACCGGCTGGACTCCACGCCAACGCGCCATGGCCGGTCTGGGTTATGTGCCGCAGACCCGCGATATTTTTCCTTCTCTCACGGTGGCGGAAAACTTGCTGGCTGGGCTCAAGGGGCGGCCCCAAAAATGCATCCAAGAGGCCTATGAACTGTTCCCGCGCTTGGCGCAGCGGCGTGACAACGCCGGCACCCAGTTGTCTGGGGGCGAACAACAAATGCTGAGTGTGGCGCGCACTTTATTGGGCCAGCCGCGGCTGTTGTTGCTGGATGAACCGCTGGAGGGTTTGGCCCCCATCATTTGCCAAGAGTTGATGCATGCTTTTGAGCAACTGGCGCGCAATCAATCGGTGGCGGTGGTTTTGGTTGAGCAAAAAACAGATGCCGCCCTTCGCTTTGCCGACCAAGCGCTGATTTTGGAGCGTGGTGCTGTGGTGCACACCGGCACCAGCGCGCAATTGAAAGCGCAAGCTTCGTTGCTAGAGCGGCACGTGGGCTTGGCAGGCCATTGAATACGACAAATACCTTCTTGAGGAGCTTTGGATGATCAACCGACCCGCTAACCTGGATGTGCCTGAAATCGATATCGATCCGTTTTCCCATGCGTTTTTGACCATGCCGTATCCCGACCATGAGCGCATGCGACAAGCGGGTCCCTGGGTTTGGCTGACTCAGCATGGCATTTTGGCCACGTGTCGCCATGCACAGGTCAAAGCGGTTTTGAGCGACCATGTGAACTTCATTTCTTCGGCTGGCGTGGGTTTGGCCAACTTCAACCGCGAGGCTCCTTTTCGGCCCAAAAGTTTGATCTTGGAGGCCGACCCACCCGACCACACCCGATCGCGCACCATCTTGGCGCGGATTTTGTCGCCGAAAACCGTCGCCCAAATACGGGAAACCTTCAAACAAGAAGCTGAGCAATTGGTGGACAGCTTGCTGGAGCGATGCCGCGGCGGCGGGGTGATCGATGGCGTGAAAGACCTGGCTGAGGTTTATCCCCTCAAAGTGTTTCCTGACGCTGTGGGGTTGGAGCCGCACGACAGGCACAACTTGTTGCTCTACGGGGACATGATCTTCAATGCCTTTGGTCCGCGCAATGACTTGCTGCTGCGTGCGGCTGAAAAAGTGCAACCGGTCACCGCTTGGATCATGCACCACTGTCAACGAGAGCAGCTGCGCCCCGGAGGTTTTGGTGATTTGATTTACCAAGCCGCTGATCAAGGGGAAATTTCACACCAGGAGGCCCCGATGCTGGTGCGCTCCTTTTTGTCCGCCGGCGTGGACACCACGGTCAACGGTTTGGGCAACGCCTTGCTGTGTTTGGCACAAAACCCTGTGCAAATGGAAAAACTCCATGCTGACCCGACCTTGGCACGCTCGGCTTTTGAAGAGTCCTTGCGCCTGGAGTCGGCCGTTCAAACCTTTTTCAGAACCACGCCACATGCGGTGGATATCGACGGTTTGCACATTCCCCAAGACACCAAGGTGTTGACCTTTTTGGCCGCAGCCAACCGCGATCCGCGCCAATGGACTGATGCCGACCAATTTGACATCACACGCCGCGCTGCTGGGCACATGGCTTTTGGAACAGGCATTCACGCCTGCGTGGGCCAGGTGGTGGCGCGCCTCGAGGGCGAGTTGGTGTTGAATGCAATGGCTCAGCGCGTCAAGCGCATCGAGTTGTTGGGGGAGCCCGTGCGCCGGCTCAACAACACATTGCGGGCCATGTCCTCCATGCCCATGCGCTGGATACCCGCCTGATCAACCCGTCCACATCAAACCGCAGGTCACGGTGATGGTCACACCCAATGCCTCTGAAGATTTGACCCTGGGCGGGGCCACACCTGGCACGTCTGTGGTGGACTTGGAGCGCTATGTTCCGGCCTATTTCACTTGGATCGCCAACAAACTCTCGGGTGGGGCTTCGCAGGCGTATTTGGCGGCCTTTGATGTGGGGATTGAGACTTGGCGTTTGTTGGTCTTGCTGGCCATTGAAGGGCCGTGGTCTGCGCAGCGCATTTGCAAAGTCATTGGCATGGACAAAGCCTCGGTCAGTCGGGTCTTGAAGAGCATGCAAAAGCGAGGCTTGGTCACCATTGCCCTGAATGAGCAAGATGGCCGTTTGCGCATGGCCACCATCACGGAAGCCGGTTTGCAATTGCATGGCCAAATTTTGGGCTTGGCCTTGGCGCGAGAGACCGCGTTTTTGTCGGTGTTGACGCCACATGAGCAAGCGCAGTTGACCGAGTTTCTCAAGCGTTTGCATGACAATTTGCCCGCCGTTGAAAGGGCCACAGCGGCCTATTTGACCCAGCAACACCCGCAAGCGCGCTTGCGACGCCGCCATCAAGACCTTGAATGATGGGCATTGGTTGACCGATAGGCCATCGCTGACGG
>CAXNFO010000121.1:0-6203 GCA_964201395.1 Limnohabitans sp. | reverse complement strand
GGCTTGGCTTTGATGCGGCCCCAGACAAAATGCCCCATCAACAAATGGTGGCCCGCCGGGTGGGTGCGTTTCGTGGGGGTGCGAAATCCCCATTGCTCCATGGTGCCATGCGCCATGCGCGAGACCAGGGTGCGAAAAAACCGCCGCACCGGCCAAGGCACCCAGGGCTTTTCCACCTTGGCCAAGACGCGTGAAGTGGGCACGCCCAAAAACATGCGCGGCATCAGCAGCACCGGCGAGCGCGCCGCGATCACCGTGGCCTGGGCCTGGGTGCAAACATCGGCAGCAATGTCGCACGCGCTGTTGCCAATGCCCACCACCAACACGCGCTGGCCCTTAAACGGCTCGGGCACGCGGTACTGGTGCGAATGCAGGTATTGGCCCGCAAAATCTTGGGCAAAGGGTGGGTGCAAGGGCACGCCTTGGTGGCCGCTGGCGACCACAACGGCGTCGAAACGCTCTTTGTCTTGGCCGCGCACGGTGACATACCAAGAAGGGCCGCCGTGCCCGGGGTCGGCTTGCACCGCTTCGATGGGCGACTGAAAGCGAATGTGTTTGACCACATCAAAGTGCTCGGCGTAAGCGCGCAAATAAGCGGTCATTTGCCGGTGGTCGGGGTACAGCGGTGCGTCCGCAGGAAAGGGGAAGTCCGCATAGGCTGTGACCCGGTTTTCTGAGTTCACATGCAAAGACTTGTAGGCCGGGCTCAGACCGTTGTCGTTTTCATAGACCCACAAGCCACCGATGTGGCTGCCCATCTCGAAAATGGTGACGGCCACGCCCTGGGCTTTCAGGTGCTTGGCCGCGCACAAACCCGCAGCGCCAGCACCGATGACGGCAACTTTCAACATGGCGCCTCCTTGAAGGTGAAAGGGTTTTCCCAGGCCCGCCCTGGGTTCATGAACTCTGAGTTCATCATATAGACTGCGCCCACACTGAAACGTCACCCAGGCTACAGGAGGCCCCATGAAAGCAGCCCTCATCATCCCCCATGCCGAGCACGGCGGGCGCATTGAATTGCGCGAGGTGGACCAGCCCCAACCCCAAGCGGGTGAGGTGCTGATCCGCATCGAGGCCACGGCCATCAACCGGGGCGAGATTGGGCCGCGCAAAGCGCACCGCTCGGGCGAACCCCGAGGCAGTGGTGTCGAATTTGCGGGCGAAGTGGTGGGTCTGGGCGAAGGGGCCACGGCCACCCTGGGCCAAGCCGTGATGGGCCATTGCGTGACCGGGGCCAATGTCGAGTATTTGGCGGTGGACCAGCGTTTGGTCATGCCCAAGCCCGCCCACTGGTCATGGCACGAAGCGGCCGCGTTTCCCAATGTCTACATGACGGCGCATGACGCCATGGTTACCAATGGGCGTGTGAAAACCGATGATGTGCTGCTGATCAACGCAGCGTCTTCGGGGGTGGGCATGGCGGCGGCACACATTGCCCGCGCCATAGGCTTGCGCACCATCATCGGCAGCAGCCGCAGCACGCAAAAACTGTCAGAACTTTCAGGCCTGGGCTTTACCCACTTGGTGGACTTGAGCCGCGAGAAATTGACCGATCGGGTTCAGGCCATCGCGCCCAACCATGGTGTGGATTTGCTGCTCGACTCGGTGGGTGGAGGCGCCATCACCGAGCACATGCAAGCCATGGCCATCCTGGGGCGTTGGGTGCAGATTGGCCGCTTGGGCGGCATGGGCGGCGAGATCAACCTTGACGACTTGGCGCTCAAACGCTTGCAGTTGATTGGCGTCACCTTCCGCACCCGCAGCATGGCAGAGCGCATCGCCTGTTTTCAGGACATGGCGCGCGACCTGGGCCCGCTGCTGGGCAACGACCACATGCGGCCCTTGGTCAGCCAGGTGTTTGCGTTTGACCAAATCACCCAGGCGCAAGACCACATGGTCACCAACCAGCACATTGGGAAAATTGTGATTCAAGTGGCTTGACGCGGCGGCTGAATCAGCAAGTCCCTGGTTCTGGCCCAGGTCGAGGAGCCCATACACAATGCCCAGAACGTGAAAACGTGCTCGGCTTTTATGGAGTGGTGGGCCCATCAAGGTGCGTTCATAATGGTGCCGAGTTTTCGAACAGGTTTGAGGGTTTCGGCCGCACAGGTCAAACCACCTCATGTCCCCATAACACGGTGGATTGCACGTCCACCGAAATCGCTGAGCGCCCATGGAAACAAGTCTTCGCCGCCTGCTTGAGAGCGGCACCTCTGATCAAGCAGCCCTGTGCGCCCCTGGCCGCTCTGACCTCTCCCACGGTGAACTGCGCGCCTTGGTAGACCGCACTTTGACCACCCTCAATGGCATGGGTATTGGCCGCAACGACCGACTCGCCATCGTGTTGCCCAACGGCCCGGAGATGGCCGCATGCTTCATCGCTGCCGCTTGTGGCGTGGCGACTGCGCCGCTCAATCCGGCCTACCGGGCCGAAGAGTTTGAGTTCTATTTGTCCGACCTCAATGCCCGCGCGCTGATCGTTGAGCAAGGAAGCACATCGCCCGCCGTGGCGGTTGCGCAGCGCATGGGTGTGGCGATCATTGAATTGGTGCCTGACTTGGCAGCCGGCGCTGGTCAATTCAGCTTGCAGTGCGCCCATGCGCCTGGCATTTCAGCAGCCTTCCCTGGGCTTGCCCAGCCATCTGATGTGTCCATGGTGCTGCACACCTCGGGCACCACATCGCGGCCCAAAATAGTGCCCCTGTCACAAGCCAATTTGTGCGCCTCGGCCCAACACATTGCCAGCACCCTGGCCTTCACGGCCGCAGACCGCGGACTCAACATCATGCCGCTGTTCCACATCCACGGCCTGATCGCTGGCGTGCTGACACCGCTGTCAGCCGGTTCCATGGTCTTCTGTACCCCCGGCTTCAATGCACTGAAGTTCTTTGCCTGGATGGACGAGGCCCGCCCCACTTGGTTCACAGCCGTGCCCACCATGCACCAGACCATCCTGTCGCGCGCCTCTAAAAGCGCCGACGTGATCGCAAGGCACCCGCTGCGCTTCATTCGCAGCTCCTCGAGCTCCATGCCACCCCAAGTGATCCGCGAGATGGAGGAAGTGTTTGGTGCCCCCCTGATTGAAAGCTACGGCATGACCGAGGCCACTCACCAAATGGCCAGCAACCCATTGCCGCCAGCCGTGCGCAAACCCGGCAGCGTGGGCATTGCCGCTGGCCCGCAGGTGGCCATCATGGCCGAGGATGGAACGCTGCTGGAAAGCGGCAGCACCGGCGAGATCGTCATCCGTGGCCCCAACGTCACGGCCGGCTACGAGAGCAATCCCAAAGCCAATGCAGAGACCTTCACAAACGGTTGGTTCCGCACCGGTGACCAGGGGATGATGGATGACGACGGCTACGTCACCCTCACTGGGCGGCTCAAGGAAATCATCAACCGCGGCGGCGAAAAAATCAGCCCGCGCGAGGTGGACGAGATTTTGATGGATCACCCCGCAGTGGCTCAGGTGGTGTGCTTTGGCATGCCCCACAACAAGCTGGGCGAAGAAATCGCAGCCGCGGTTGTGCTGCGCGAAGGTCAGACCGCCACCGAGCGCGATCTGCAGGCCTTTGTGGGTGGACGCGCCGCCGAATTCAAGGTGCCCAAGAAAATCCTGATCCTGGACGAAATTCCCAAGGGTGCCACGGGCAAGCTGCAGCGCATCGGCCTGGCTGCCAAGCTGGGCCTTGGGTGAGTCCTGTTGGTGGCGGATATCACAGCGCTGGCCATGTTGATGTGGGTGTGGCCAGTGCGCACTGGCAATCGCTGCAATCCCGTGCAGATAAGGCATGAGACGATCTGTACCGGCCTTCCCACATGGGTTGGACAAAACCCAACCAACCAAGCTCAAGAACAGAGGAAATTGAACACATGAAGATCACCGTCGTCGGCGCGGGAGCCATAGGTGGCTTTCTGGGAGCCAGGTTATCGGCCGCCGGGGAGGAGGTCACCTTCATCGCCCGCAACAACAACCTTCAAGCCATCAACGCCAACGGTTTTCGCCTGATTGAAGAAAATGGCAGCGAGCTGCATGCCAAGGGCGTGCGTGCCGTGCAACGCTATGTGGATGCTGGGCCGCAGGATGTCGTGCTGCTCACCGTCAAGGCCCACCAGGTGCGCGACCTGCTCCCTGACTTGCGCGGCCTGTTCGGCCCCGAGACCATGGTGGTGAGCATGATCAACGGCGTCCCCTGGTGGTACTTCCATCAGCTGGCTGGCCCCTGGGAGGGTCGCTGCATTGAGGCGGTCGACCCGGGTGGCCTGATTGCGGCCCACATCGAGCCCGAGCGCGTGATCGGCAGCGTTGTCTACCCGGCCGCAGAACTGGTCGCGCCAGGCGTGGTCAGGGTCATGGAGGGTAACCGCTTCACCCTTGGTGAGCCCGATGGCTCGCGCAGCGAACGCGTCGAGCGCTTATCCAAGGTCATGATGCACGCTGGCTTCAAAGCACCAGTCAGCAAAGATATCCGCAGCGAACTCTGGGTCAAGCTGTGGGGCAACCTGACCTTCAATCCCATCAGCGCGCTGACACACGCCACGCTCGAGCAAATCTGTACCTTCGCCCCAACCCGCGAGTTGGCCACGCGCATGATGGGTGAGGCCAAAGCGGTTGCGGAGCGGCTGGGCGTGCAGTTCCGCATCACGCTTGAGCAGCGGCTGGCTGGTGCCCAGGCCGTGGGCGCGCACAAAACCAGCATGCTCCAGGACGTGGAAGCCGGTCGCGCGCTAGAAGTCGAAGCCTTGGTGGGCGCGGTGGTTGAACTGGGTCGCATCACCGACACACCCACTCCCACCGTCGAAGCGATCTACGCGGTCACCAAGTTGTTGGAGCAGACGCTGCAAACCCGTGGCGGCCGACTGGCGGTGGCAGCACCGAGCTAGCACCTGTTGGGTGGATGCTTCCAATAAATGAAGGCTGATCGCCAACGATGGGCCATGGGAAAAAATACACCGCTGTTGACCCGCTTGGAACAGGGTAGGGGAAAAGTCAACTGCGCATCCGTTGGGTTCTGCTCTGAGCGGAAAATACAGTGGTCTTTGAAAGGCTTGTGTGCCATGTACAAAACTGTGAAAAATTTCATATTTCTTTTGCTGTGCAACATCTGCCTCCCGGCCATGGCTCACCACGGGTGGTCAGAGTATGACCAGACCAATCTGGTCAAGCTTTCTGGCACAGTGACTCAAAGTGGATACGAGCATCCGCATGGATTTATCACACTGGTTTCGAGCGAAAAAACGATGACTGCCGTGCTGGCCCCTCCTTTTCGGATGGAAAACAGAGGCTTAAAGCCTGAGAACATTGCGGTGGGTACACGGGTGGTGGTTGAGGGTTACATCCATCGCTCCAAGCCCAATGAACTCAGGGCGGAGCGCATCGTTGTCAACAACAAGGTCATTGAATTGCGCTAATGGATGTGTCCCTGAATTTCTTAAACGATTTCTGGCTGGTTCAAGCCATGAAATACTCTTTGTGGCTTTACCCCACCGTGGAGTCTTTGCATATTTGCGGTATCGGTATGTTGTTTGGCAGTGTGGTTTTAATGGATCTCAGGCTATTGGGCGTGTGTCCGCACATAGATTTCAGCGCTTTATCCCGCTTGGGCATAACGGTCAGTCTGTTCGGATTTGCATTGGCCGTTTTAACGGGATCCATGATGTTCATGACCCATGCCGCAGATCTGATCGGCTCAAGACTTTTCTTGATCAAGACGTGTTTGATTTTTTTACTGTCGATGAACGCCACAGTTTTGCACATGCGCTCAGAAATCAATGCCATGACCAAAGTGCAGGCGATGGTATCTTTGGTGGGATGGTCTGTCGTGATTGGGCTTGGCCGCTGGCTGGCGTATGTTTGAGGCTTGAAAAAAAGCCGGACTCAGACAGGTGCGCTCACGCCTTCCACCAAGACCGCATTGAAAAACAAAGTCGCACCCTCGCGTTGGGCCCGGGCAGCGCGGTACATCTCGCCGTCGTACCAAGATTTGGCCGCTGCATAGCTTGGAAAGCGCAGCATGGCCATGCGGGCGGGCTTCCATTCGCCTTCCAAGGTTTCCATGGGGCCGCCGCGCACCAGGTACTCACCACCTGCCGCCTTGATCGACTCAGGCGCTGCCGCCATGTAATGTTTGTATTGCTCCATGTCGGAGATTTGCATATCAACAATGACGTAGGCTGAAGGCATGGTGGCATCCTGTGAGGGTGTA
>CAXNFO010000120.1:0-6205 GCA_964201395.1 Limnohabitans sp. | reverse complement strand
CAAGCCTGACAGCGCCAGCGAGCCTGCGCATCAATCCACCGTGTAACAGGTGGTGTCAGGGTGCCATTTGCCCTTGGAGGTGACGCAGTGCTGGGCGATCATCTTGCGGTCCATATCAGACAAGAAGTAAGAGCGGTAAACCCCATTGCCCGTGCGCGGCAGCAAGTTGACGCTGCGAAAGGCTGGGCAGCGCTCGCGCACCACACACTCTTGCATGGCGATACGGCTGGGGTAAAGGTGGATGCTCAAACGCCCAGGGGCCAAGCTGCGGTTGGTGCCCATGCTGACCACACAAAATTCGCCTTTGACGAAAGGCATTTCGACCATTTCGGCAAAGTAGTTCATTTCAGCTCTCAGCAACTGCCGAAACCAAGGGGCTACCACGCCGTCACAGTCATAAAAGCTCAACTTGGACGTCTGGTGCATGACTTCTTTGAGCGGCACATTTTGCTCATTGAGGTTGAGCATGGGCTCCTTGCCCGATGTCGGCGGGCGCGCCTTCAAGGCCATTTGGGGCTCTTTTTTCAGCGGCTTGGAAAAACTGGGTGCGGCTTCTTCAGGCACCTTTTCCACTGGGGCCTTGCTGGCTTTCTCGGGGTAGGGCTTGTAATTGGGCGCAGGTTTGTCTTGCGCCCAAGCCCCTGTGAGCAAGCTCAGAACAAACAACAGCGAGGTCAGTGTGGGTTTCAAACGCATGTCTGGATGGTAACGGGCAGTGAGCGGGTGAGCGCATTCATGAATTTACTGGTTTTATTGATAGAGAATTGATTTACAGCAAAACTCATGCCGCATAAAGTACAGTCCGTTGGTGTCGAATAGAGATATATGAAATTTCAGATTCTTGCTGTCATTCTTTCTGGCTTGGGCCTGGCTGCTTGTGGGCCCAGCGGTGGCAGCGGCGGCGGTAGCGCCAGTGTGACCTATGTGGATGGTTGGCCCATTTACCCGGCTCTGGCCGTGGGTATCAACTCGGACGTGAACAAAAATACAGCTGGTTTGAGCGTGACCCAGGTGACCGTGGATGCCGTGGCAGGCAGTGTCTTGGTGCCGACCTCCGTCACTTTTGGTGATTTTTTCCAAGAGGGTCAATATTCGGCATTCGTGGTCTCAACAGCCGGACAAGCTTATTTCTTGCGCTGGAAAACCGCCACCTCTGCCTGGGTGGATGATTCCGCCAGGTTGTTTGGCACAGGCGCTCGCAGTACGTGCAATGCTACTTACGCGATCACCGCCGACTTCAACGCTGATGGCAAGCCAGACGTGTTTTTAACTTGCTCAGGAACGTCCAATCAACTGATGTTTGTCAGTTCTGGCTCCACTTATGTCCGCCGGGATACGCAAATTTCGCTGGATGGCAACCGGGCCAGCGCGGCAGACATCGATGGGGATGGAGTTTTGGACTTGGTGCTGACGCAGCGCAATGCGGTGCCCCAAGTTTGGAAGGGCAACACAGGTGGAGTGACTTTCACCCAACAGACCAACTGGTTGGTGACCGCCACCTGCACTGGCTTTACCTTGCCCACCAACATAGACAGTGTGTTTTTGGTGGCCGGTTCTTCAGGACGGGTGGACCTGGTGGTGGGGGGTATTGCAGCTGTGGGCGGCCAGCCTTATGTGCAAATGCAAAAACAAACCACCTTGCCTTATTTCACGACGTGTAATGGCAACTCCAAAGGGTTCGAACAGATAAACGATGCATCGAACAACAATGCGGCCTTGCGCGACCTCATCTTTCAAAGCAGCAAATATTACTTGCTGACCCAATCCAACCTGAGCAATCAGATTCAGTTGAGCAGCTATTCAGTCAATGCAGCCGGCAGCCCGGTGAAAGTAAATACCCAGCGACTCACGGAATCTGCCACCGGCGCGGGTTTGCCGCAACAGTACAAATACAACAGCGCTGGCTATTTCCAACCCTTTGACGCCGGTTGCGCGCTCAATCGCTGTGCAGCAACCGCGAACATTGCCCCGCCCTGAGGCCCTGGGCATAGGGCAGACCAAAGGGGCTTAGCTGCCTCGGGTGACCGGCATATCCACTTCTTGGGGTTCGGTGGCAATGTGCCGCGCCAACTCCAACTTTGCAATCGAGTTGCGATGCACCTCGTCGGGGCCATCGGCCAGGCGCAGGGTGCGCTGGTGGGCCCAGGCGTAGGCCAGGGGGAAATCGTCGCTGACGCCGCCCGCGCCATGCGCTTGGATGGCCCAGTCGATGATTTGCAAGGCCATGTTGGGCGCAATCACCTTGATCATGGCGATTTCGGTTTTGGCGATTTTGTTGCCTACCGTGTCCATCATGTAGGCGGCTTTGAGGGTGAGCAAGCGGGCTTGTTCGATCATGATGCGCGACTCGGCAATGCGCTCGTGCCACACACCTTGGGCAGAGATTTTTTTGCCAAATGCTACCCGGCTGTTGAGGCGTTTGCACATCAACTCCAGGGCCCGCTCGGCGCTGCCAATGGTGCGCATGCAGTGGTGGATGCGCCCAGGGCCCAAGCGACCTTGGGCAATTTCAAAGCCACGGCCTTCACCCAGCAGCAGGTTGCTGACCGGCACACGGACGTTTTTCAGCACCACTTCCATGTGGCCGTGGGGGGCGTCGTCGTAACCAAAAACGGTCAGAGGGCGCAGCACCGACACGCCCGGGGTATTGGCGGGAATGACGATCATGCTTTGTTGCGAATGGCGCGGGGCCTCAGGGTCGGTTTTGCCCATCACGATGTAGATGGCGCAACGCGGGTCGCCGGCACCCGAGCTCCACCATTTGCGCCCGTTGACCACGTAATGGTCGCCATCGCGTTCAATGCGGCATTGAACGTTGGTGGCGTCGGAAGAGGCCACATCGGGCTCGGTCATCAAAAACGCCGAGCGGATCTCGCCGCGCAGCAAGGGCTCGAGCCACTCGTCTTTGATGGCTTCGCTGGCATAGCGCTCCAGGGTTTCCATGTTGCCCGTGTCGGGGGCCGAGCAATTGAACACCTCGGCGGCAAAGGGCACCCGGCCCATGATTTCGCACATGGGCGCGTATTCGAGGTTGCTCAGGCCCTGCGGGGCGCGTTTGCTGTGGGGCAAAAACAGGTTCCACAGCCCGGCTTCGCGGGCTTTGGGCTTGAGTTCTTCAATCAGCGCTGTGGGCACCCAGGCGTTGCCTTTGGCGCGGTTTTCAGCGATTTCGTGGAAAAAGCGTTTTTCGTTGGGGTAAATGTGCTCGTCCATGAAGGCCAACAAACGCGCTTGCATGGCTTTGACTTTGTCCGTGTAGTCGAAGTTCATGGTGTTCTTTCAGTGGTGAGTGAATCGATTAAGCCCTTTGGGCAAAAGACCAGGCCAGTTCGGCCATGGGACGTGCGCCAGCCCCTGAGGTGCGCGCTTGTTCGCTGGAAGCCGTGCCGGTTTCCACCCGCTTGGCAATGCCTTGCAAAATGGCTGCGATGCGAAACAGGTTGAAGGCCAAGTAGAAATTCCAGTCCACTTCCAGGTCTTGGGGTTTGGCCAAGCCGGTTTGGTCGCAGTACATGCGGATGTACTCTTTTTCGGTGGGGATGCCCAAGCTGGGCAGGTCCAGGCCGCCAATGCCGCGAAAGGTGCCTGGCACGATGTGCCAAGACATGCAGTGGTAGCTGAAGTCGGCCAAGGGGTGGCCCAAGGTGGACAGCTCCCAATCGAGCACCGCCAAGATTTGCGGTTTTTCAGGGTGAAAAATCAGGTTGTCCAAGCGATAGTCGCCATGCACCACGCTGGTTTGGCTGTCGTCTTTGGCGCTGGCGGGGATGTGCTGGGGCAGCCATTCCATCAAGCGGTCCATCTCAGGGATGGGGGTGGTGATGGAGGCTTGGTACTGGCGCGTCCAGCGGCTGATTTGGCGCTCAATGTATTGCCCCGGCTTGCCGTAGCCCTCCAGGCCCACTTGTCGGTAAGAGGTGCGGTGCAGGGCGGCAATGACGCGGTTCATCTCGGTGTAAATAGCGCGCCGGTCAGCGGTTTGCAGGCCTGGCAAAGATTGCTCCCACAGCACCCGACCCGAGACAAACGCCATGATGTAGAAAGCACGGCCAATGACGCTTTCGTCCTCGCACAAGGCGTGCATCTGCGCCACCGGCACGCCCGAGCCTTGGAGGGCCTTCATCACGGTGAATTCGCGCTCAATCGCATGGGCCGAGGGCAGCAGTTTGGCCACCGGGCCCGGTTTGGCCCGCATCACGTAGCTGATCGACGGCGTGATGAGTTTGTAGGTGGGATTGGACTGGCCGCCTTTGAACAACTCAACGCTCAATGGGCCTTTGAAGCCGGGCAGGTGGCTGACCAGCCACGCCTCCAAAGCGGCTACATCGAATTGGTGGCTGTCGCTGACGGCACGGGTGCCAACGAAGTTGTCTTCCAGGCTCATGTCAGTGGTCCGAGTCGCTGATGGACATGAGCAGTTCGCGGTTGCGCACCACCAGGCCGCCCGCTTCGATGCGGATGGCCAATTCGCGCTCCATGGTTTTGAGTTCTTGGTTCACCCGCTGGCGAGACGCGCCCAGCAACTGGGCCAGCTCTTCTTGCGCCAAGTGCAAGCCGATGCGGATTTCGCCATCGTGTTGCAAGCAGGGCACGCCGTAGCTTCTGACCAAATGCAGCAATTGTTTGGCCAGTCTGGCACGCAAGGGCAGGGTGTTGAGGTCTTCGACCAAGCCAAACAACTGGCGAATGCGGCGCGCTTGCAAGCGCAGCATGGCGTCGTAAAACTCGACGTGCTGGCTCAGTATTTTTTGAAAATCTGCTTTGGCCACACACAAAATGCTGGTGTCCCCGTGGGCATACACATCGTGGGTGCGCCGGTCGCCGTCGAGGATGGCCACATCGCCAAACCAAATGCCTGGCTCGATGTAGGTGAAGGTGATTTGTTTGCCCGATAAGGACGTCGAGCTGACCCGCACCGCGCCCTTTGCGCAGGCCATCCACTCCTCGGCTGGGTCGCCACGCGCGGCAATCAATTCCCCGTCCTTGCAGCGTTTGATGTAAGCGCATCGAAGTATGTCGTGCCTGAGTGAGGGTGAGAGGGAAGAAAACCATCGTCCTGCGTTGATGGCCTCGCGTTCTTCTATCGTAAGAATAGGGTCGTCCATGGGCTGTCTTTTGTGTGACCGGTTGGGTTGAAATTGTCTCGCAAGCGACGGGACTGAATCGAGCACACAGTCGCCCATGTGCCTTCTCAGAAGCACCCGGGTTTACCTGTAGTCGGGGGTTTGCTTGTTGAGCAAAGCGTTGATGCCTGTCAACGCATTGGGGTGGTGCAACAACGTGACGAAACTGGACTTCTCTTGCGCCAAATGATCACTCAAGGGCATTTGTGCGGCGCTGTTGAGCAAGTCTTTGATGCCGGTGAGGGCATTGGGTGCGCGTGCGTTGAGGCGCTGCGCCCATTGGAGTGCTTGGGCCAGTGCTTCGCCGGGATTGGCGAGTTGGTTGATCCAACCCAATTGATGCAGACGCTCGGCCGTGATGCGCTCGCCCAACATCAGTATTTCGTTGGCAATGGGGCGGGGCAGGGTGCGGGCCAAATTCCAACTGCCGCCGCCATCGGGCGACAGGGCGATGTTGCTGTAGGCCATGACGAAAAAGCTGTCACGGGCGGCGATCACAAAGTCGCACATCAAGGCCAAAGAAAAGCCTGCACCGGCCGCAGCGCCTTCGACCGCTGCAATCACCGGTTTGGGATAGGTGCGAATGGTTTCCATCCAGCTGTGCAAGCCCTCAATGCTGGCGGCTTGGACGCTGGGGTCTTGTTCGCGGTTGGCCAACAAGCGGTGCAAATTACCGCCGGCGCTGAAGGTGCCACCTTCGCCCGTGATGACCACACTGCGCACGGCCGGGTTGGTTTCGGCCGCGCCCAGGGCTTCAATGCCTGCGCTGTAGATTTCTGGCCCCAGGGCATTGCGCATGCCGGGGTTGGAGAGGGTCAAGACCAAGGTCTGGTCCTGGGTTTCGCTTTTGAGTTGGGCGCCCATGGATCAGTCTTCTGTTTGCATCAGGCTCAGTCCCAGGGCACCACGTCGGCGCAACCAGGGGCTGGGGCGGTAACGTGGATCGCCGTACACGGTTTGCATGTTGAAGAGCACTTCCAAAATGCTGGCAGGCCCACAGTGGTCGCCCATGGCCAAGGGGCCCATGGGGTAGCCCAGGCCCAATTGAACCGCGGTTTCCAAATCTGGTGGCGTGCAAATGC
>CAXNFO010000119.1:0-6249 GCA_964201395.1 Limnohabitans sp. | reverse complement strand
TGCAAATGGGGCCCTCCATGGATGCAGCCATTTTTGCGCTGCACATTTTGGGCGCCTCTTCGATCATGGGCTCCATCAACATCATCGTGACCATTTTGAACATGCGCGCGCCTGGCATGACCATGATGAAGATGCCCATGTTTGTCTGGACTTGGTTGATCACCGCTTACCTGTTGATTGCCGTGATGCCTGTGTTGGCCGGCGTCATCACCATGACGCTGACCGACCGCCACTTTGGCACCACCTTCTTCAACCCCGCCGGTGGGGGTGATCCGGTGATGTTCCAGCACATCTTCTGGTTCTTTGGCCACCCCGAGGTTTACATCATGATCTTGCCGGCATTTGGCATCATCAGCCAGATCGTGCCGGCCTTCTCGCGCAAGCGTTTGTTTGGCTACGCCTCCATGGTTTATGCCACCTCATCGATTGCGATTTTGTCGTTCATCGTGTGGGCGCACCACATGTACACCACCGGCATGCCGGTGACAGGCCAGTTGTTCTTCATGTATGCCACCATGCTCATATCTGTGCCCACAGGTGTGAAGGTGTTCAACTGGATCGCCACCATGTGGAAAGGGTCCATGACCTTTGAAACCCCCATGTTGTTTGCCGTGGGCTTCATTTTCGTGTTCACCATGGGTGGCTTCACTGGTTTGATTTTGGCCATGGCGCCGATTGATTTGCAATTGCAAGATGGCTACTACGTGGTGGCCCACTTCCACTATGTGTTGGTGGCGGGCTCTTTGTTCACCATGTTCGCTGGCTATTACTACTGGTCGCCCAAGTGGACGGGTGTGATGTACAACGAAACCCGCGGCAAGATCCATTTTTGGTGGACCTTGATTTCCTTCAATGTGACTTTCTTCCCCATGCACTTCTTGGGTTTGGCCGGCATGCCGCGCCGCTATGCCGATTACCCCATGCAGTTTGCCGACTTCAACGCCTTGGCCTCTGTCGGTGCATTTGCCTTCGGCTTTGCCCAGGTGTATTTCTTCTTGTTTGTGGTGTTGCCCACCATGCGCGGACAGGGTGCCCCAGCACCACAACGCCCTTGGGATGGTGCTGAAGGTTTGGAGTGGGAGGTGCCTTCTCCTGCGCCTTTCCACACCTTTGAAACCCCACCCAAGCTCGATGCCACCGCCACCAAGGTTGTGGCATTCTGAGAGTCGGCATGAACCCCGATCAAAAAAAGCATAACCTTCGGCTCGCCTTGATTCTGGCGACCGTGGGTTTTGTTTTCTTTTTGGGTGTGCTGGCCAAAATCCTTTTGGTGGGCCGCGCCGCTTAAGCCATGTCGCACAACCTGCTTTTGCTGCGCAAGTTGGTGATCATTGCTGTGGGCATGTTCGCCTTTGGTTATGCCTTGGTGCCCATGTACAAAGCCATTTGCGAATTCACCGGCATCAACATCTTGGCCCTGGGTGAAAAAGAGGCCAAAGGCTCGAGCAATGCCAAAGCCAACATCACCAATACCCAAATCGATACCAGCAGAACCATTACGGTGGAGTTTGATGCGAATGCGCGGGGTCCTTGGCAGTTCAAACCTGCCCAAAGCTCTGTTCAAGTCCATCCTGGTGAGTTGACCACCGTGATGTACGAATTTGAAAACGTTCAAGATCGCACCATGTCGGCCCAAGCCATTCCCAGCTATGCGCCACGCCAAGCGGCAGCGCATTTCAATAAGCTGGAGTGTTTTTGCTTTAACCAATACACCTTGGCCCCGGGCGAGAAAAAACAGTGGCCGGTAGCGTTTGTGATCGACAGCAAGCTGTCCAAAGACGTGACCACCATCACCTTGTCTTACACCTTTTTTGAGGTGGGGTCCAAAACACCCCCTGCGCCCGTCGCGGCCTTACCTCTGGCGGCCCAACTTGGGGGCGGGACATGAGCCAATCTCTGCCGGTCAAGCCCGCCAAAAATTCTTTTGGGCGAGCCATGTTGACCGTTGCATGGTCTTTTTTGGGCATCCGCAAAAGAAGCGGCTTTGAAGAGGACTTGGCGCGGGTGTCCCCCTTGCATGTGCTCTTCGTGGGCTTGCTGTCGGGTTTGTTGTTTGTGATCGGGTTGATCGTCTTGGTCAACTGGGTCGTTGCGAAATAATCAGGAGTCGTGTCAATGAGCGCCAATACCCACGGGGGAACCCCTTACTACTTCGTGCCAGGCCCATCGCGCCACCCGGCCATGGCGGCACTGGGTTTGTTTTTTGTGATCTTGGGCGCTGGTCAATGGATCAACGGTTCCGACTGGGGCAAATACGCTCTGTTCTTTGGTTTGGTCTTTTGGCTGTTCGTGCTCTACCAATGGTTTGGGGAAGCCATCGCCGAAAGTGAGGCCGGCAGTTACGGGCACAAAGTGGATTTGTCTTACCGCTGGAGCATGAGCTGGTTCATTTTCTCCGAGGTGATGTTCTTTGGCGCGTTTTTCTCGGCCCTTTGGTGGGCGCGGGTTCATTCTGTGCCCATGCTTGGCAATTTGGAGCACGCACTTTTGTGGCCCGATTTCAAAGCGGTGTGGCCCACCTTGGCCGCTGGTGTGACGGCTTCGCCCGGGGGCATCATCGAGCCGTTCCAAACCATGACGCCTTTTTGGCTGCCCACCATCAACACCGCTTTGTTGTTGACATCCGGTGTGACCTTGACCATCGCCCACCATGCCCTGCGTGAGAACCAGCGGGGCCGCACCATCACCTTCATGTGGTTGACGGTTTTGCTGGGCATCGTATTCTTGTTTGTGCAGGGTTATGAGTATGCCCATGCCTACAGCGATATGAACCTCAAGCTGACCTCAGGCGCTTATGGCTCCACTTTTTATATGCTCACGGGTTTCCACGGCTTTCATGTGCTTTTGGGCATGTTGATGCTGTTGGTCATCACCCTGCGTCTGCAAAAAGGGCATTTCACCGCGGATAAACACTTTGGTTTTGAAGGCGCCGCATGGTATTGGCACTTTGTGGACGTGGTCTGGTTGGGCTTGTACATCCTGGTTTATTGGATGTGATCGCGACCCATGCCAGTTGATGAAAGGCCGCCCCGTGCGGCCTTTTTTCTCGCTGAGGTTCAATGTCCTGCCGGAATGCCCGAAGGTTGGATGTACCCAAGCTTCCAAGCCAGCAAAACGCACAGGAACAAAACGATGGAAAACCCGACCCGCATGGCCAAGGCCTTCACCATGTTGCTGGTTTTGGCTTGTCCATCGCGGCCGTCGCGCATCATGAAAAACAAAGCAGTGCCCAAACTGCCAATGATGGCCAAAAAGCCCAGGGCGACAATCCATTTCATGTGCTCCATTATCCGCCCAGTTTGCGCATGAGCCTGGGCCCTTCAAACGCTGCACCCCCACGCGCTTGGCACACGGCCCGATGGTGGTTTGTCACCGCTGTGGCCGTGGCCACCATGGCCTTGACCGCCCGCTTAGGGATGTGGCAGACCGACAGGGCGCTGCACAAGGAAAACCTGCACAACCTACAGCAAGCGCAAGCCGCGTTGCCACCCTTGGGCAACGCGGCATTTGAGTCCCCTGTGGACGCTGCCCTGGGCATGCACCGTAATGTCCACTTACAAGGCGAGTGGTTGGCAGAGCACACGGTTTTTTTGCAAAACCGCAGCCAAAACGGTGTGCCTGGTTTTTGGGTCTTGACGCCCTTGCAGTTGTCACCCACAGCGATGGTGTTGGTGCAGCGCGGTTGGGCGCCTCGTGACCGCGTCTCCAGCGAAACGTTGCCCCCCATCGTGACGCCCACGGGCTTGGTCCAGGTGCAGGGCCGTTGGGTGGCACCACCTTCGCGCATGGTCGAGCTTGCGCAAACCGATCAAGGCACAGCATCGGGGTCGGAACCAAGGTCATCGGCCATCAGGCAAAATCTGGATGTGAACGCATGGGCTGCAGAGATGAAGTTGCCCATCACCGCCACGGTGCTGCAAACCGGCAACCCTTCTGAAGGTCTCACGCGAGATTGGGCACCGGCTTTATCGGGTGCAGATAAAAACCGGGGCTATGCGTTTCAGTGGTTCGCTTTGTCTGGCCTGGTGGCCGTGTTGTTTGTTTGGTTTCAAATCATTTTGGTCCTGCGCCGTGCCCCCCCAACCCAATCCTGACAAAACCCAAGCCTTGGGCTTGACGGTTTACGACCTGCCCCAGCCAGAGGCTGTGGCGCAGGCCGACGGCAACCGCAGTTGGGCTGGGCGCTGGCGCATGCTGGCACTGCTGTTGGTGTGTGCGTCTCCAGTGATTGCCTCTTATGTCACCTATTACCTGATCCGACCTGAGGCCCGCCGCAGCTTTGGTGAGTTGATCGAGCCGCAACGCGACCTGCCCGCCTTGGCCACCACCGACTTGGATGGCCGAGCGGCCTCTCTCCCCGAGCTCAAGGGACAGTGGCTGTTGATCAGCGTGTCCTCGGCCGCTTGTGCCGCCGAATGCGAAAAAAATCTGTACTTCCAGCGCCAAATTCACGCCGCCCTGGGCAAAGATCGGGACAGACTGGACCGGGTGTGGTTGATCACGGATGCCGGCGACGTTTCCCCCGCTTTGCGTGCCTCTATCCACGGCTCCTGGAACCTGCGGGTGGACCCGCAGGCTTTGAGCCAATGGCTGCAACCCCAATCAGGGCATGGGCTGACCGAGCATTTGTACCTGGTCGATCCCATGGGCCGATGGATGATGCGCTTCCCGCCGCAATTGGAAGCTGAGAATGCCCCCAAACTCAAACGCGATTTGGAACGCTTGATTCGAGCTGCCAAGTCATGGGACTTGCCCGGGCGCTGAGCCCCCATTGCCATGGACACCACCCCTTTGTTTGACTTGAGCCCTTTGGCCAGTCTGTTGCTGCTCGCCGCCTTGTTGGCCCTGGGGCCGCTGGCATGGGTTTGGTGGCGTGGAGGCGCCAACCGATCTCTGTTGTCCAAACGGCACAGCCTCACGGTATGGGTGTTGTTTCTGACCTTTGACTTGGTGGTCTTTGGGGCTTTCACCCGCTTGACCGATTCGGGCCTGGGCTGCCCCGATTGGCCGGGGTGTTATGGGCAAGCCAGCCCTTGGGGTGCACAGCAGGCGATTCGTGCTGCTGAAGCCGCGCTGCCCAGCGGGGCGGTGACCTGGAGCAAGGCGTGGATAGAGATGATCCACCGCTATTTCGCCACAGCGGTGGGCGCCTTGGTGCTTTTTCTGGCGTGCGCAAGTTGCTGGCGCAGCAAGGCCTCAGGCTCAGGCTCTGAGCGGCTGGGCATGGGCTTGGCTTGGTTCACCTTGGTGTGGATAGTGTTGCAAGGTGCTTTTGGCGCTTTGACCGTCACCATGAAATTGTTCCCACTGATTGTGACTTTGCATTTGATGGGTGGCTTGGTGTTGCTGGCTTTGCTGGCGTGGCAAGTGGGCGGCTTGCGGTTTGCCTTGGGTCTGTCGCAACCCGTGGAAATCGAGCGCAGCTGGCGCCGCGCCCTGTGGTGGCTGCTGCTGCTTCTGGGGGCGCAAGTGGCGCTGGGTGGTTGGGTCAGCACCAATTACGCGGTTTTGGCTTGCGACACCTTCCCCAAGTGCCAAGACAGCTGGTGGCCAGAGATGGACTTTGGCGCAGGCTTTGTGTTGTGGCGAGAGCTGGGCATGTCTGCCGACGGAAGTTGGCTGCCCATGCCGGCTTTGGTCGCCATCCACTACGCGCATCGCTTGGGGGCCTACGTGCTGGCCGTGGCGGTGGCGGGCGTGTGCTGGTTGTTGTGGCCGCGGCCTGAGTTGCGCGCTTGGGTCACAGCCTTGGGCGGCTTGTTGTTGTTGCAGGTGGCCACGGGCTTGAGCAATGTGGTGTTGGGTTGGCCGCTGGTGGCGGCTTTGCTGCACACCGCAGGCTCAGCCGCTTTGTTGTTGACAGTGGTCGGTTTGCTGCGCCTGACCGTGCCGGCTGCAAGCTCGCCAGCTCCATCTGCACCCTCTGCGGGGTGGGCCACATGATGGCGCCGGTCTTCACCTTTGGCCAGCGTTGGCGGCAATTCCAGGCTTTGACCAAGCCTCGGGTGATCCAGTTGATTGTGTTTTGTGCCTTGATCGGCATGGTACTGGCGGTGCCTGGCGTGCCAAGCTGGGACGAGGTGCGCTTGGGCGCGGTGGCCTGTTTGGGCATCTGGTTGGTGGCTGGCGCCGCAGCGGCTTTCAATTGCATCGTCGAGCAAAGCATCGATGCGCGCATGCGCCGCACCGCTTGGCGGCCCACAGCCAAAGGGGAGTTGAGCAACACCCAAACCCTGTTTTTTTCAGCAG
>CAXNFO010000118.1:0-6257 GCA_964201395.1 Limnohabitans sp. | reverse complement strand
AGGCCAGGGGCAACTGATAGGTGAGGGCATAGTGGTGGGGCAGCACCACATACAAGGGCAGGGCGACAAAGGCCAGCGGAAACCCCATCGCCCCCAGGCGCAGCAATTGAGGCCAGCGCAGCGCCAGGGTGGCGGTGCTCATGGCCGGTTCAGGCCCAACAAACGTTGGCGCAACTCGGGTGCGGAGGTGCTGGGGTCCAGCCAAATGCCCATGAAAACCCGCGCCAGCAAGGTGTCGGGGGTGGTGCCCAGGGCGCGCAGCTCGGCGCCCTCATGCCACATTTGCAGACCTTGCGTGGGGTGATAGACGCCGATCAAGCGCTCGCCTTCGCGCACATCGCTGAGCAGGGTTTGCAACTGCGCCAACCAGGCCGCAGCGGCGCCCTCGGGCATCAAGGGGTGGCGGCGCATCTCCTCGATGCTGCGCTGGGCAATCGAGGGCCCTTGCAGGGCGCGTTGGTAGCGCAGCGACAGCACCACCGGTTGTTGTGGCCAAGCCTGCGCGGGATCGACCAGGCCTGGCCCCACCCACAGCTGGGCCTGGTACACCGCAAATCCAAAGTAGCGCAAGTTTCCTTGGCCCAGTAACTTGGGTGCGCCCAACCAGCGCGCCAGCCCAGCGGCCAGGGCTGAACTGGGGGCCACACCGCCCTCTGCGCTCGCGCTCGATGGCCGTGGCCCTGATGGGCTGGGCGGTCCTGCTTGCACGGGTGCAAGCGCACACCCAGCGGCGCACAGGGCGGCCCAGGCCAAGGCTCGGCGCCGCCCGTTCATGGCTTGAGCAAGGTGTACTGCACCACGTCGGTGCTGGCTTCCATGAAAGCAGCTTCGCAATACGCCAAATAGAACTGCCAAATGCGCACAAAGCGCTCGTCAAAGCCCAAGGCCAGCACCTGCGGGTTGACCTGCATGAAGCGCTCGCGCCAAACGCGCAAGGTGTGGGCATAGTCCACACCAAACGCAAACTCGTCCACCACACGCAGGCCCGCAGCTTGGGCTTGCTGGCGAAACGCGCTGGGCGACGGCAAGCAGCCACCAGGGAAGATGTACTGCTGGATGAAGTCGGTGCCGCGCACATAGCGATCAAAGTAGCTGTCGGCGATCACAATGCTTTGGATGCAAGCGCGGCCGCCGGGCTTGAGCAAACGCGCCACGGTTTCAAAATAGGTGGGCCAGTAGGCTTGGCCCACCGCCTCGATCATCTCGATCGAGCAAATGGCATCGAAGGGGGCGTCGTTGATGTCGCGGTAGTCTTGCAAGCGAAATTGCGCCTGCGCCCCCAAACCCTGATCACCCAGGCGCTTTTGGGCATGCGCGAGTTGTTGCTCGCTGAGCGTCACGCCCGTGAAATCCACGCCCCATTCGCGGGTGGACATTTCGGCCAGTGCGCCCCAGCCGCAGCCTATTTCGAGCAAGCGTTGGTTGTGCCCCGGCGTGAGGTTGACCATGCGCAGCGCCCGGCGCACTTTGGCGTCTTGCGCTTGGGCCATGGGCAGCATGGGGTTGCCATCGAACCAGGCCGACGAGTAGTTCATGGTCTCGTCCAACCACAGGCTGTAGAAGGCATTGCCCAGGTCGTAATGGGCATGGATGTTTTTGCGGCTGTTGGTGCGCGTGTTGCGGTTGAGCCAATGCCGCAAGCGGTGCGCCAACTGGCCCCACCAGCGGCCGTAAATCACGGCCTCCAGCGCGTTGCGGTTGGCAATGAACACGCGCAGCAGGGCGCACAAATCGGGGGTTTCCCACTCGCCCGCAATGAACGACTCGGCAAAGCCAATGTCGCCGCTGCGCATGGCGGCGGCAAACACGCCCCAGTCGTGCACCACCAGGCTGGCGCTGGGGTGTTCGCTGTGGCCGTACACCGACTCGCTGCCATCGGGCAGGCGCAGGTGCAAGCGGCCGTGTTGGAGTTTTTGCAACAGGGGCAACACCCGGCGTGCGGCCAAGGGCATATCGGTGGGCAGGCGGTGCTGCGGCGCGGTGGAGGTGTTCATCGTTTCAGCTCAGCTCAACGGGTGACAAATTCAGAGGGGCGATGCGGTTTGGGCACATACGGGATGCGCTGCCACCACAGCTTCAAGGCCTGCCAGTGGATGCGGGTGATCACGCCCCAGGTCATCAAGGGGTAGCGCCAGACGGCGCGCCGAAGGCTGTGCGCGCTCACCGGCACCAAGTCCCCGCTGACGCTGGTTTGCAGCAGCGGGCCCAAAGCGTCGTCGTGGTCGATGCGCACCACCGTGCGTTCGCCCTCATCGCGTTGGGTGCGCATGAAGCGAAAACGGTAAACGCCTTCGATGTGGCAAAACGGCGACACATGGAACACCTTGGACGCGGTTTGCTCCACCCCCCAAAGGGGCGTGGGCAGCAAATAGCAATGGCGCTCGCCAAAGGTGTTGTTCACTTCCACCACGATGGCGCGCAGGCTGTGGTCACGGCGGTGGCAATACCAAAAACTCACGGGTTTGAAGGCATAGCCCAGCACCCGGGGGTAGCAGTGCAGCCAGACCTCGCCATCGGCGTCGTCGATGCCTTCGCGTGCCAAAAGTTCCAGCACCCAGGCCAAAGACCCGCCTTCAGCGGCGCTGCGGCCGTCGCCGTGGTCGGTGTCGTGAAAGCTCAGCGCGGCGCGCCGGTTCAGCGCCAAAGCACCGCCGCCATGGGCTTGCAGATGGCGCATGGGCAGCATCAAAAAGTAAGTGGGGTAGGCAAAGGCATGGGCTTGGGGCTTCAAGCGCGCATGGCGCACCTGGCCAAACCCCAGCAGGGGCCCGATCGGCGCGCGGGGCATCCAGGTGTGGCTCATGAACGGGGCCCGTCCATGCCCGCGCTCAAGATGCCGCGCGCGGCGGCTTGACCGGCGCGCAAGCCATCTTCGTGAAAGCCATAACCCAGCCATGCACCGGCATACCAGGTGCGTTGTTGGCCTTGCAAGGCCGCCATGTGGCGCTGCGCCGCGATGGCGGCCAGGTCAAACACCGGGTGGTCGTAGGCGTAACGGCCCAGCACCCGGGCGGGGTCGATCTCGCGCAAGGGGTTGAGCGAGACGATCACGGCTTGGTCAAACGGCAAGGGCTGCAATTGGTTGATCCAGTAATGCAAACACACCTGTTGTTGTTCGCGCGCGGTCTCGGTGCTGCGCTCATAGTTCCAGGCCGCCCAGGCCAGTTTGCGCTGGGGCATCACCGAGGCATCGGTGTGCAACACCGCTTCATTGGGCTGGCTGCGGATGGCCGCCAAGGTGCTGGCCTCTTCCAAGCTGGGTTGGGCCAGCAAGGCCAGGGCTTGGTCGGCATGGCAGGCCAACACCACATGGTCAAAGGCCTCGGGGCCGGCGTCGGTGAACACCCGCACGCCCGCCGCGGTGCGCTCGATGCGCCGCACCGGGGTGCGCAAGCGCTTGTCGCCGATGCGCTCGGTGATGCGCGCCACATATTGGCGCGCCCCGCCGCGCACGGTGTGCCAGCGCGGTCGGTTGTTGACCTGGATCAGGCCATGGTTGTGGCAAAAGCGGATCAAGGTGGCCACCGGAAAGCGCAGCATTTGATCGGTCGGGCAGCTCCAAATGCAGCCCAACATCGGCAGCAAATACCAGTCGCGAAACACCGGGCCAAACTGGTGCGCGGCCAAAAAATCTTCCAGCGGTTGTTGCAGCTCGGCATCTTTGCCTTGCTCGGCCAAGCCGCTGGCCAGGGTGTTGAAGCGCAACACATCGCGCAACATGGCCCAAAAGCGCGGGCGCAGCAAGTTGCTGCGCTGGGCAAACACGGTGTTGAGGGTGGCCCCGTTCCATTCCAAGCCGGGCGACCCATCGGGGCGCGGCACTTGCACCGAAAACGACATGTCTGACGCCGCGCTGGGCACGCCCAAATCGGCCAGCAAGGCAATCAGCCCCGGGTAGGTGCGCTCGTTGAACACCAAAAACCCGGTGTCCACGCCGTGGGTGGTCGGCTGGCCGCCGCTGGGCAAGGTCACGTCCACGGTGTGGGTGTGGCCGCCAAAGTAGTCCCCCGCTTCAAACAGGCTGATCTGGGCGTGTCCATGCAAGCTGTGGGCCGCACCCAAGCCGGCAATGCCAGAACCAACAATGGCAATTTTCATGTGGTGTTCAAAAAGAAGGGTCAATCGGGCACATGGGCCCGCAGTGTATGTATTTTGGCGAAAAGTGTCAGGGCAGCTTGACGCTCAGCTGCTTTTCCACTTCGGCGACAAAGCTTTTGTCTTGGGGGCCGGTCATGCTGCTGAAGGCGACCGCATGGGTGCCGTCGCGGGCGATCACATATTTATAGAAGTTCCAGCGCGGTCGGGTGCCGGTCAGCTCGGCGAGTTGCTTGAACAAAGGGACGGCTTGGTTGCCGGTGACGCTGGTTTTGCTGAACATGGGGAACTTGACCCCAAAGGTGTTTTCGCAAAAGTCGGCGATTTTTTGGTTCGAGTCTGGCTCTTGGGAGAAGTCGTTGGAGGGAAAGCCCAGCACCACCAAGCCGCGCCCTTTGTAGCGGGCGTACAAATCTTCCAAGCCCTTGTACTGCGGGGTGAAGCCGCAAAAACTGGCGGTGTTGACCACCACCACCACCTGGCCGGTGTATTGGCACAAGGATTGGGGTTTTTCGTCTTGCAGCCGGTCGTGGGTGTGGCGCAGCAGGCGCGGGCAGGCCGCGCCGGCGTTGGCCGAACCGTTGGCCGTGGCTTGGGCCGGGGCACTGGCGCCGACCGGGCCCGTGGTTTGGGCCACCGCAGCGCCCAGCCCGGCCCAAAAGCCTGCCGCGCACAGCCACAGGGCCAAGCCCACCTGGGCCAGGGAGGGGGGTGTGGGGAAGTTTGGTTGCAGTTTCATGGGGCGTCCAATGCGGTGGGTGGCACTTGCGGGGGTGTCGGGCTGTGGCGGCGGGTTCAGGGCCATCTCGCTGAAACGGCATCAGGAATCAGGCGTAACCCTGGGCTTGATTTTTGTCCTCAGATGGGCGATGATGGCCCAAGCAGGCTGAATTGTCTAGGACAGTTCGGCTAACCCAAGGCCCCCACAAGGACATTGCTGCATGAATTTTCGCGCCCAACCGCAGCCATTGACCATGTCCATCGCCGGCGTCGAACGCGACACCGGCTTGGCCAAAGACACCTTGCGCGTGTGGGAGCGCCGCTATGGCTTTCCACAACCGGGGCGCGACGCTTTTGGCGAGCGCGCCTATTCGCTGCAAGACGTGGAAAAGCTGCGCGTCATCAAAAGGCTGCTTGACCAGGGCCACCGCCCCGGGCGCATCGTGGCCTTGCCCATCGAAGAGCTGCAACGCTTGAGCCAGGGCATGTCGGGTGAGCGCATGCATTGGGTGGCGCAAACCGATGAAGGCGAGGCCGAGGTCGATTTGCGTGACTTCATGCAAATGATCAAAGACCACCAAGCCGAAGACCTGCGCCGGGCGTTCAGCCAAGCTGCCATCACCTTGGGGCTGACGCGCTTTGTCACCGAAGTGGTGGCCCCCTTGAATGTGATGGTGGGCGAGGCCTGGTTGCGTGGCGCCTTGGAGGTGTTCGAGGAACACCTCTACACCGAATCGGTCACCACCGTCATTCGCCATGCCATTGGCAGCGTGCCCGAGCAAGGCCACCACAGCACGCCCAAGGTGCTGCTCACCACCTTCCCCCAAGAGGCGCATGCGGTGGGTTTGCTGATGGCCCAAAGCATCATGGCCATCGAGGGCTGTCGCTGCGTGTCCTTAGGGGTCCAAACCCCGTTGCGCGACATTGTGATGGCCGCCCAGGCCCATCAAGTGAATGTGGTTGCCTTGAGTTGCAGCATGAACATGAACCCCAACCAAGTCATCGATGGTTTGCAAGAACTGCGCGCCATGCTGCCCGCCGAAGTGGTGATTTGGGCCGGCGGCAGCTCACCGGCTTTGCGCCGTCGCGAAATCGCTGGCGTGGTGCCCTTGACCCAGCTCAGCGACATTGCCCACGAGGTGCGCAAATGGCGCGCCATCCACGGGCCCCTGAAAACCAGTCCCCGCTGAAAAAGGCCTGTCAGGCCGAAACGCCCAATCCCTAGGCTGCGTCACCGCGCTGGGCCACAGCCTGGGCTGTGTGCCGGCATGAAGGGCCGTGCGTGGCCCAACCCTAGAATCAGCGCCATGGATGAACCCGATTTTTTGGCCAAATGCGTGGCCCCAGACCAGGCCTCTTTGGCGGTTGAAGCCTTGCGCGTGCGCGGGCCGGTGGTGTTCACCAATGGGGTGTTTGATGTGTTGCACCGCGGCCATGTGACC